>NZ_JBHSGT010000049.1:0-5792 GCF_042654605.1 Enterococcus eurekensis | reverse complement strand
ACTGTAAGGAGGTTTTTCTTTTGAATAATTGAAAAATAAAGATACGACAACTATATTGACAAACACCGAGGAGTGATTACATGAACAAAAATATAAAATATTCTCAAAACTTTTTAACGAGTGAAAAAGTACTCAACCAAATAATAAAACAATTGAATTTAAAAGAAACCGATACCGTTTACGAAATTGGAACAGGTAAAGGGCATTTAACGACGAAACTGGCTAAAATAAGTAAACAGGTAACGTCTATTGAATTAGACAGTCATCTATTCAACTTATCGTCAGAAAAATTAAAACTGAATACTCGTGTCACTTTAATTCACCAAGATATTCTACAGTTTCAATTCCCTAACAAACAGAGGTATAAAATTGTTGGGAGTATTCCTTACCATTTAAGCACACAAATTATTAAAAAAGTGGTTTTTGAAAGCCATGCGTCTGACATCTATCTGATTGTTGAAGAAGGATTCTACAAGCGTACCTTGGATATTCACCGAACACTAGGGTTGCTCTTGCACACTCAAGTCTCGATTCAGCAATTGCTTAAGCTGCCAGCGGAATGCTTTCATCCTAAACCAAAAGTAAACAGTGTCTTAATAAAACTTACCCGCCATACCACAGATGTTCCAGATAAATATTGGAAGCTATATACGTACTTTGTTTCAAAATGGGTCAATCGAGAATATCGTCAACTGTTTACTAAAAATCAGTTTCATCAAGCAATGAAACACGCCAAAGTAAACAATTTAAGTACCGTTACTTATGAGCAAGTATTGTCTATTTTTAATAGTTATCTATTATTTAACGGGAGGAAATAATTCTATGAGTCGCTTTTGTAAATTTGGAAAGTTACACGTTACTAAAGGGAATGTAGATAAATTATTAGGTATACTACTGACAGCTTCCAAGGAGCTAAAGAGGTCCCTAGCGCCTACGGGGAATTTGTATCGATAAGGGGTACAAATTCCCACTAAGCGCTCGGGACCCCTTGTAGGAAAATGTCCTAAGTGTGGCAACAATATTGTATTAAAAAAATCGTTTTATGGTTGTTCAAATTATCCTGAATGTACCTTCACTTTAGCTGAACATTTTAGAAAGAAAAAACTCACCAAAACAAATGTAAAAGAATTACTAGAGGGAAAAGAAACCCTGGTAAAAGGAATCAAAACGAAAGATAGAAAGTCCTACAATGCCGTTGTAAAAATCGGAGAAAAGGGATATATTGATTTTATCTCTTTTTCAAAATAAGCATAAAAGCCCTTTAAAGAGGGCTTTTATATATTAATCACAAATCACTTATCACAAATCACAAGTGATTAATCACAAATCACTTGTGATTTGTGATTCCTAATGATACAATATTACTATACAAAAAAAGAATGGGGCGTAGTTATGGAGAAGGAAGAACTCAAAATACTTGAAGAATTAAGACGTATTTTAAACAGTAAAAATGAAGCGATTGTTATCTTAAACAATTATTTTAAAGGTGGTGTTGGAAAGTCAAAATTATCGACTATGTTTGCTTACTTGACAGACAAATTTAATTTAAAAGTTTTAATGATCGATAAGGACTTACAAGCAACATTGACAAAAGACTTAGCAAAAACATTTAAGGTAGAATTGCCACGTGTTAATTTTTATGAAGGACTGAAAAATGGAAACTTGGCTTCTTCTATTGTTCATTTGACTGATAATTTAGACTTGATCCCTGGCACGTTTGATTTGATGTTACTGCCAAAATTAACTCGCTCATGGACTTTTGAAAATGAAAGTAGATTGCTTGCTACTCTTTTAGCACCTTTAAAAAGTGACTATGATCTCATTATTATTGATACTGTACCAACGCCAAGCGTTTATACAAATAATGCAATCGTGGCAAGTGATTACGTTATGATCCCTTTACAAGCAGAAGAAGAAAGTACAAACAACATTCAAAACTATATTTCCTATTTGATTGATTTACAAGAACAGTTTAACCCTGGACTAGATATGATCGGTTTTGTTCCTTATTTAGTTGATACGGACAGCGCAACGATAAAATCAAACCTGGAAGAACTGTACAAGCAACATAAAGAAGATAACTTGGTTTTCCAAAATATTATCAAGCGAAGTAATAAAGTAAGTACCTGGTCTAAAAACGGCATTACAGAACACAAAGGCTATGACAAAAAAGTTTTATCCATGTATGAGAACGTATTTTTTGAAATGCTTGAGCGAATTATTCAATTAGAAAACGAAAAAGAATAGAATCACAAATCACAAGTGATTAATCACAAATCACTTGTGATTTGTGATTGTTGATGATAAAATAAGAATAAGAAGAAATAGAAAGAAGTGAGTGATTGTGGGAAATTTAGGCGCACAAAAAGCAAAACGAAATGATACACCAATCAGTGCAAAAAAAGATATAATGGGAGATAAGACGGTTCGTGTTCGTGCTGACTTGCACCATATCATAAAAATCGAAACAGCAAAGAATGGCGGAAACGTAAAAGAAGTTATGGATCAAGCCTTAGAAGAATATATACGGAAATATTTACCTGACAAACTTTAAAAGGAGTGAAAATGAAATGGCAGTTACGTATGAAAAAACATTTGAAATAGAGATCATTAACGAATTATCGGCAAGCGTTTATAATCGAGTATTAAACTATGTTTTGAACCATGAATTAAATAAAAATGACTCTCAATTATTGGAAGTCAATTTATTAAACCAATTAAAGCTTGCAAAACGTGTAAATCTTTTTGATTATTCTTTAGAAGAATTACAAGCCGTTCATGAGTATTGGCGGTCAATGAATCGTTACTCAAAACAAGTTTTGAATAAAGAGAAAGTGGCTTAATATGGCAAATATAGTCAATTTTACTGACAAACAATTTGAGAATCGCTTAAATGATAATTTAGAAGAATTGATTCAAGGAAAAAAAGCGGTTGAATCGCCAACCGCTTTTTTACTTGGTGGGCAACCAGGATCAGGAAAAACCAGTTTGCGATCAGCAATTCTTGAAGAAACACAAGGGAATGTTATTGTCATTGATAATGATACCTTTAAACAACAGCACCCTAATTTTGATGAACTAGTGAAGCTTTATGAAAAAGACGTAGTAAAACACGTGACGCCTTATTCTAATCGCATGACAGAAGCAATCATAAGCCGTTTGAGCGATCAAGGGTATAACTTGGTGATTGAAGGTACAGGACGAACAACAGACGTTCCCATTCAAACTGCAACAATGCTTCAAGCCAAAGGTTATGAAACAAGAATGTATGTCATGGCAGTACCTAAAATCAACTCATATTTAGGAACGATTGAACGATATGAAACCATGTATGCAGATGAACCTATGACAGCCAGGGCAACACCAAAGCAAGCACATGATATTGTTGTTAAAAATCTACCTAACAATTTAGAATTGCTTAAAAAAACGGGCTTATTTAGCGATATAAGGCTATATAACAGAGAAGGAGTGAAACTCTATTCAAGTTTGGAAACACCTTCTATTAGTCCAAAAGAAACCTTAGAAAAAGAATTAAATCGTAAAGTATCAAGTAAAGAAATTCAACCGACTTTAGAACGAATAGAGCAAAAAATGGTTCTAAATCAACACCAAGAAGCCCCTGAATTTAAAGCAATTCAACAAAAATTGGAAAGCTTGCGGCCACCTACACCACCAATACCCAAAACACCTAAGCTTCCAGGACTTTAAACCTTAAAATATGATAATATATCTTTAATAAGGAGACGTGATAATACGACAATAGCAGATTTTATGGAAAATAAAGCAAACTTGGTAATAGTTACGAAAGGACAACTTTATGAAATATTATTACGAACATATACTTCCAAATGGAGTACATGTCATTATTAGAAGTGCGAATCCGAATGATGCAATTGAGTTGCATCACTTATTCAATAAAACTCACAGTGAAACAGATTTTTTAACAACCTATCCTGATGAATCTCATTTTGATTTAGAGAAAGAAATGGATAGTTACCAGAAATTAAACGATAGCGAAAATTCTTGTGAAATTTTAGCAGTAATTGATAATAAAATTATTGGAAGCGCTAGCCTAAACTCTGTTAGTCTAAAAGATAAGGAAAAACATAGAGGTGTAATCGGTCTTTCAATTTTAAAAGAATATTATGGTCTTGGAATTGGCAATATCTTATTTTCTACAATAATAGAGTTGGGTAAAAAAGCCCAATACAAACAATTAGAACTTCAAGTAGTGTCCAATAATACTAGTGCAATATCATTGTATAAAAAATACAATTTCATCAAATATGGTGAAAACCCTAAAGCCTTTTTAAATAGACAAAATAAATATCAATCAATTGATTATATGAGACTAGAGATAGAATAACAAAATGTGGTTCTAAATAAACACCAAGAAACCCCTGAATTTAAAGCAATTCAACAAAAAATGGAAAGCTTGCAGCCACCTACACCACCAATACCTAAAATACCTAAACTTCCAGGGCTTTAAAAATTAAAGAAGAAAGGGGCTTAGATCATGAAAAATATATCAACAGCAGCAGTCGTTGCATTCTTTTATATATTAATTAGTTTTTCGATAGATTTGTTTAGTGGAGATATAACTTTTTCTAGTGCTTCAATTTCTCATTTGTTAATTGGATATGTAATTGTATTTGTGTCTTACTTAATAGGTGTTTTTATAGTTCACATATTTGTAAAAACGATTAATAAAAAAAGAGTTAAATAAATAAAAAAAGGAAAAATAGGGCAGTTACCAAAAAGGTAACTGCCCTATTTTTTATAAAATTTTCCTCATTTTTTAAAAGCTGATCGAGAAATAAAGCACACAACAGCATTCTTTCTTTTTTCAGTTGCTACATTTTGCAGTCTGTAACGTGCCATTTACTGTTTGTTACCTTAACATATCCAGTCGAAAACACAAGGGTATATAAACGAGCAAGCTCGCCCTTGTGTTTTCTTTGTGTCTATGTTGCGTACTCGTCACAGCAAACGACACGAACACACTGGCGAAAATGAACCAACAAAACGAAAAAAGAAAGGAGCATACACTGTAATTTATTTCTAGCTTTTAAAACATGAGGAAAACAGCTTCACTTCCTCAAACGCCTAACAAAAATGGTTGTCAAAAAGCCAAAAATCAAAAAGAAAAGGAATGATAAAAATGAAATACATTAAAAACGTTGAAACATTGGAAGAATTGAAAAAAGCCTACAAAAAATTAGCTTTGAAATTGCACCCCGATTGTGGTGGTAGCAATGAAGAAATGGCGCAACTAAACAATGAATATGATGAATTGTTTAGCAAACTTAAAAACACTCACAAGAACAAAGACGGCGAAACCTATACAAAAGAAACGACTGAAACGCCCGAACAATTTAAGGACATTATAAATCAACTTTTCAATCTGAAAATGGACGGTGTATCAATTGAAATCGTGGGAACTTTTATATGGTTAACAGGCAACACAAAACCTTATAAGGACGACATAAAATCCCTAGAATTTCGTTATTCACCAAAAAAATACGCATGGTATAAAGCACCAAGCGATTATAAAAAACGTAGTCGAAAAAATTATGATATGGACACAATAAGGGGAATGTATGGAAGTCAAAAGGTGAAGGAAGATAAAGAAGAAAAAAAATACTTACAAGCCAATTAAGGCTTGTAAGTTTATCAGAAAGGAAGTTTTAGAGTGGATATTAAAATAAAAAAAATAAATTTTGAACCTGAATAATTCATACTTTTAATTAAAACCATGTGAAACTGCCTCACGGCAGCTTACAATTACTTTT
>NZ_JBHSGT010000048.1:0-1471 GCF_042654605.1 Enterococcus eurekensis | reverse complement strand
CTGTGCCTCAACCGAAGCCGATTCATCTACACGACTAAAGTCGCGAGTGTTCTCGGCTAGTTAATAAACAGAACTTTTAGGTTGGGGACATAAAAGAGAGAAAAATCCAAGAAACTTTAGACTCAATGTTTTCACTTAAAATAATGGAATCGATTTTTTCGTTTTCACATAATTCTTTTCGTAACCACAAATGACACTGTCTCAAAGAAATACTTTACAGAAGGCCACTGAATATATATTTTAGAGTAACAAGTCCATTTCCTTATCATAAGTTGACGGAGTCGATAGATTTCACTTTATTAAAATTTCTCACATATACAGTAGATGCACCACTACCAAAAGTTAAATTCGGTAGGCTTTTCTTATATAACCCTAGTTTTTTTAGTGTTTCTTCATTATTTGATAACGCCTTAAAGCTATATCTTGTACGTCCACCTTTACTTGGTTTAGATTCCGATTCTTTATAAGAAACTTCATATGCTGATATGACAGCATTATCTGCTCCGGTATTAATACCTATAATATACTTTATCTGTTCAATTTTATCTGCTCCAATAATCCATTCACCCAATGTTCTTGATTTTAAATTATTGTCATCTCGTTCTCCAATAGCATAATCTAGATTTTCATCTTTGATTAAATCAAAGCCATTCCTTATTTTAACTGCAAGTATTAAATCATTCGTATTGATATCTGATTCATCCATTCTTTGATATCCAAATCTTTCTTCAATGCTTTCAACTAAGTAACCAAATGAACCATGTCCACCAACCAAGTTAGTTAAATTATTTTTCTGAACCAGATTGGAATAGTTTATTAATGCATTCTCAGCAGCAAATGATTCCGAATCTGTTAAACCAAAGCTTATAATATATTTTATTATTTCATTTCCAGAATTCTTTATTTCCATAATATTGTCAAACTTCAAATTATTTATAATTTCTCCTGAAAATAATTCATCATCAATTTTTTCCAAACTATTTTTTAGAGCTAATTGCTCATGATGAAAAACTCTATTGCCTGTTCCTTTACCAATATAAAAAGGAATACCGTTTCTAGGGTCAACTAAACAATACACATAAAACTTTCGTCTGTTATCTTTCTTCAATACATCTAAAGTAGATGCTGAAAAATGTGTTATTTTCTCCATTTTTATATTCTCACTTTCTATTTTTTTATTCTGCTATCTATTCTGTTGATAGATTTAAAAATTCCTAAAAAAGGGATCCAATTAAAACCTCATCATCTATGGTATTGATTATCATATTTTAAATGGTCTAGCTTATCTCCATATTATAAATTGGTAGTATCTCCAAAATTTATTTCTACATGGAAAATCGATTCTATTATTTTAAGTTAAAATATTGAGTCTAAAGTATTTTGAATTGCTTTAACTTCCTTATACCTGAATAATTCATACTTTTAATTAAAACCATGTGAAACTGCCTCACGGCAGCTTACAATTACTTTT
>NZ_JBHSGT010000047.1:0-23782 GCF_042654605.1 Enterococcus eurekensis | reverse complement strand
CTGTGCCTCAACCGAAGCCGATTCATCTACACGACTAAAGTCGCGAGTGTTCTCGGCTAGTTAATAAAGATGGAGGAGATTACATGTTAAGTATTGCTTATATTGGGAATGGGAAAAGTACCAATCGCTACCATGCACCGTTTGCTCAAAAAGTTGAAAACATTCAAATTAAAAAAATTTATGCTAGAAGTGAACCTACTTGGGATAAATTAAAGGATGTGGAATATGTTTCGGACACCGATTCAATTTGGACAGACGAAGAAATTGAACTTGTCGTAATTTCAACACCACCAACGAGCCATTATCAATTTGCTAAAGAAGCGTTATTGAATGGGAAAAATGTTTTAGTGGAAAAACCATTTTGCGAAACGACAGAAGAAGCACTCGAGCTTTTTACTTTGGCAGAAGAATCGAACCTAATGCTACAATGTTATCAAAATCGTCGCTTTGATTCTGATTTTTTAACAGTTCAAAAGGTGATTGAAAGTGGTGTCTTAGGTGATATTTTAGAGGTGGAAATGCATTTTGATTATTTCCGACCAGAAGTCCCTTTGAATACGCATCATTTTTCAAAACTTGATGGTTTCTTCTATTCACATGCTTGTCATACATTAGATCAAGTCTTATCTTATTTCGGTAAGCCGTTAAATACAACTTATGATGTTCGTCAATTATTAGGCGAGAATCGTTTGAACGACTATTTCGATTTGGATTTATTTTATCAAGATGGACTAAAAATTTCAGTGAAGTCTAGTTATTTTAGAATTAAAGAACGACCAAGTTTTGTTGTTTACGGTACAAAAGGTTGCTTTGTTAAACAGACCAAAGACCGTCAAGAAGAACATTTAAAATTATTCCATATGCCAACCAACTCTGATTTTGGCGTTGATTTACCGGAGCATTATGGTGTCTTAACATACATGGATGACGCAGGGCGTTATCATGAAGAAAAAGTTGTTTCTGAAATTGGTGATTATAGTCGTTTCTATGAAGCTTTATATCAAACGATTAAACACGGAGCACCACAATTGGTAACAAAAGAACAAACAATCACACAAATTGAGATTCTGAATGAAGGTATCGCACAGATGAATCAAAATATCAAATAAAAAAATGGCAAAACCTTTTGAGGATGAATATCCATCAGAAGGTTTTGCCATTCTTTGTGACTTAACGTATACTGTAGTAAGTAAATTTAACGCACCTTAAGGGAATCGAACCCCTGTCTTAAGAACCGGAATCTTACGTGATATCCACTACACTAAAGGTGCAACACCATATCAGATTATCAAACTTTCAGAATAATTACAAGGGGAATTTAAATGAAATTTCAACAGCAATTATCCCATAGTCAAAAACAAAATCAAACACAAAAACTGGCAATGACGCAGCAATTGCAACAATCGATTCAAGTTTTACAGTTTTCAAGTGAAGAATTACATGCTTTCATTGAAAATGAAGCGCTGGAAAACCCGCTATTGGGTGTCGAAGAATATGATTATCCAGTGAGTAATCATTCTACAGCCAGTGGTCCGGGAATGGAAAATGATTATTTTTCTCAAATTCCAGATAGCAGTCTCTCACTATTTGAATCACTAATCGAGCAGGTTCATTTAAATTATCGTGATACCTATTTAAGAAAACTCGTCTTATTTTTAGTCGAGTATATTGATTTAAATGGTTTTTTAACGATTTCGTTAGAAGAAGCAGTGGAGCAAACAGGCAGTACTGCGATTCAAATGCTTGATGCTTTAGTCTTGCTACAACAATTAGATCCGGCTGGTGTGGGTGCTCGTGATTTACAAGAAGCGCTCATGTTGCAAACGGAACGCGATGATAGTGCTCCAAATTTGGCTTATATCATTTTAGAAGAGTTTTTTGAAGAATTAGTCAATCGAAAATGGGAGGTCATTGCCAAACATTTTGGTATCCTTTTACAAGAAGTTCAAGTTGTCTTTGATTATTTACAACATTTAACGCCAACACCAGGAGCGGTTTTTGGAGATACTAAAGATTTATACATCGTACCGGATCTAACGCTTAAAGTTGATGGCGAGCAAATTGAACTCTTCTCAAATAAAAGAAGCGTGCCTAAAGTGATTTTCCAGCAAGCTTATTTTGAGCAGATGAAACAAAGTGGTGACCCAGAAGTTGCGGCATATTTAAAAGAAAAACAACAAAACTTCCAGACGCTTCAAAAAATGATTATTCAACGGGGAGACACGATTTATCGAGTGGGACAATTTATCGTTAACCACCAGAGAGAATTTTTCTTAAATAAAGAACGACCAATTAAACCATTAATCTTAAAAGAAGTCGCTGAAAGTCTAGATGTTCATGAATCAACCGTTAGTCGTGCGGTTAATGGTAAATATTTAGCCGTTGATTTTGGTGTTTTTGAATTAAAAACCTTCTTTAGTCACAAACTTGTTTCAAAAGCTGGCGAAGAAAGTTCAACGGATGATGTTAAACAACGTTTGAAAAAAATCGTTGATCAAGAGAATAAACAAAAGCCGTTATCCGACCAAAAGATTGTCGATTTGTTAAAAGAACAAGGGATTGAATTGTCTCGTAGAACAGTCGCTAAGTACCGAGAACAGTTGGGAATTCTAGGCTCTTCAAAGCGCAAGCGTTATGAGTAAGTGAGTGAATGAACAAGAAATTTATTTTTGTTCATTCACTCTTTTTTGTATTATTAGTTGCCAAAATAATTACATTATGCTAGAATCATGGGTGTGAGGGATAACAAAAATTCACAGAAATCTTTTTTTTACTCTATCTGGGTCGTGTTAGGTCTATATGGGACTAAAACAGTCCAAGGAGGGGTTATATGCTTGATGAACTTAAAATAATTGAATCGATAGCACCGGATATTTTTCAAACGGTTCAAGAACGGTATCGGATTTTACAAAATATTTATTGGATGCAGCCGGTTGGGCGTCGCGTCTTAGCTGATACACTGGATACTACCGAGCGCATCTTGCGAACAGAAACAGATTTGTTAAAAAAGTTAGAACTCATTGATACTTCTAAAAGTGGTATGAAGTTAACAACGAAAGGTGAACGTATTTATCATCAATTAGGACATTTAACCGATCAGTTGTTTGGAATGGATCGTTTAGAACGAGCCTTAGCCAATCACTTTGGTATCAGTCGTTGTTTAATTACACCAGGAAATAGCGATCAGCAAGAAAAAGTCATTGATGAATTAGGTTACCTATTATGGGACAGCTTAAATCAACAACTACCAAATGGCCGCAACGTTATTGCGGTGATGGGTGGGACAACAATGGCCAAGGTTGCTGAGAAAGTCTCCAATCTTGAAACGAGTCATCGACATAATTTGTTTGTCCCTGCCAGAGGCGGAATTGGCGAATCGGTTAAGGTTCAGGCCAACTCAGTTAGTGCCATGATGGCGATGCAATCAAGAGGTGATTATCGCTCACTCTATGTACCCGAACAGTTAAGTTCGACAACGTATGATTCACTTTTACAAGAACCTTCGATCTTAGAAGTACTCAACTTGATTAGTGAAGCGAATTGTGTTATTCATAGTATTGGAAGGGCCATTCATATGGCAGCTCGTCGAAAAATGACAGAAGAAGACTTAGTCATGCTTAAGCAAAAAAATGCTGTAGCAGAATCCTTTGGTTATTTTTTTAATGAGAATGGTGAAGTTGTTTATCGAATTCCACGCATCGGTTTAGATTTAAAGGATATTTTGAATATCCCTTATGTATTTGCTGTTGCAGGTGGAAGAAGCAAAGCAAAGGCCATTCACGCATACATGAAGAACGCACCAAAACAAACGTGGCTGATTACAGATGAAGCCGCAGCAAATGCGATTTTAAAAGGGGTCACCCTTTAAAAATAAAATTTTTATGATTTTCATAAGGAGGAAATCTTAAATGACAATTAAAGTAGGTATTAATGGATTTGGACGTATCGGACGCTTAGCTTTCCGTCGTATCCAAAATGTAGCAGGTATTGAGGTAGTTGCAATCAACGACTTGACCGATGCAAAAATGTTGGCTCATTTATTAAAATATGATACAACACAAGGCCGTTTCGATGGAACTGTTGAAGTTCACGAAGGATCTTTCAACGTAAATGGTAAAGAAGTAAAAGTTTTAGCTAACCGCAACCCTGAAGAATTACCATGGGGCGAATTAGGTGTAGATATCGTTTTAGAATGTACTGGATTCTTTACATCTAAAACAGCAGCTGAAAAACACTTAACAGCTGGTGCGAAACGTGTCGTTATCTCAGCTCCAGGTGGAGCCGATGTTCCAACAATCGTTTACAACGTTAACCATGACATCTTAACTGGTAAAGAAACAGTTATCTCAGGTGCTTCATGTACAACTAACTGTTTAGCTCCAATGGCTAAAGTATTAAACGACCAATTCGGAATCGTTGAAGGCTTAATGACAACAATCCATGCATACACTGGTGACCAAATGACTTTAGATGGACCACACCCTAAAGGTGACTTCCGTCGTGCTCGTGCAGCAGCGGCAAACATCGTCCCTAACTCAACAGGTGCAGCTAAAGCAATCGGTTTAGTAATCCCTGAGTTAAACGGTAAATTAGACGGATCAGCTCAACGTGTTCCTGTTGCAACTGGTTCATTAACTGAATTAGTAACAGTTCTAGATAAAACTGTTACTGCAGATGAAATCAATGCAGCGATGAAAGCAGCTTCTAATGAGTCATATGGCTACACTGAAGATGAAATCGTTTCTTCTGATATCGTTGGTATCACTAACGGTTCATTATTCGATGCAACTCAAACTCGTGTAATGACAGTAGGCGACAAACAGTTAGTTAAAACTGTTGCTTGGTACGATAACGAAATGTCTTATACAGCTCAATTAGTTCGTACTTTAGAGTACTTCGCTAATTTATAAGATTCTCGATCGAATCGAATAAATAATATTAAGCGGGGAAGCAGCGCGCTTCCTCGCTTTTTTAATGAATTTTACTTATCTAGGAGGCAATCACCAATGGCAAAGAAAACAGTCAAAGATATTGATTTAAAAGACAAAAAAGTCTTAGTACGCGTTGATTTTAACGTACCTTTGAAAGATGGCGTTATTACAGATGATACTCGTATCAAAGCTGCTTTACCAACAATCAAGTATGTTTTAGATAATGGTGGAAAAGCGATTTTATTTTCTCACTTAGGTCGTGTGAAAACAGAAGAAGATAAAGCAGGCAAATCTTTAGCACCAGTTGCAAAACGTTTAGGTGAATTATTAGGAAAAGAAGTTACTTTCGTTCCTGAAACTCGTGGCGAAGCATTAGAAGTTGCGGTTGCTAACTTAAAAGATGGCGAAGTTGTTGTCGTTGAAAACACTCGTTTCGAAGACATTGACGGGAAGAAGGAAAGTAAAAATGATCCAGAACTAGGTAAATATTGGGCATCATTGGGTGACATATTTGTTAATGATGCTTTTGGTACAGCTCACCGTGCACATGCTTCAAATGTAGGAATTGCTTCAACTGGTATTCCAACAGTTGCTGGATTCTTAATGGAAAAAGAAATCCAATTTATCGGTGATGCGATTGCAGAGCCAAAACGTCCAATGGTGGCAATTTTAGGCGGGGCAAAAGTTTCCGATAAAATTGGTGTGATTAAAAATTTAATTCCAGTTGCAGATAAAATCTTAATCGGTGGCGGAATGACGTATACATTCTACACAGCTAAAGGCATGACAATTGGTAATTCATTGGTTGAACTTGATAAAGTTGAATTGGCAAAAGAATTATTAGAAGAAGCTGGGGATAAAATTGTTCTAGGAGTCGATGTTATTGCAACTTCAGAATTTTCAAATGATACGCCAAGAGAAGTTATCTCAGGCAATATCCCTGATGGTTTAATGGCACTAGATATCGGTCCTGAAACAGTTAAATTGTTCAGTGGTATCTTACAAGATGCGAAAACAGTTATCTGGAATGGCCCAATGGGTGTGTTTGAGTTTTCAAACTTTGCAAATGGAACAATTGGCGTGTGTGAAGCAATTGCTAATTTAACAGATGCAACAACAATCATCGGCGGTGGCGATTCAGCAGCTGCAGCAGAACAATTAGGTTTTGCTGATAAATTCTCACACATTTCAACAGGTGGCGGCGCAAGCTTAGAGTTATTAGAAGGTAAAACATTACCTGGCTTAGCTGCAATCAACGATAAATAAAAGGAGTGTCAAATTCTATGCGTAAACCTATTATTGCAGGAAACTGGAAAATGAATAAAACATTAGCAGAAGCAGTTGATTTTGCTAAGGCAGTTAAAGGTGCAGTTCCATCAAACGATGTTGTTGATTCAGTAATCGGATCTCCAGCGTTATTCTTAGCTTCATTAGCTGAAGAATTAAAAGGCACAGACGTTAAAGTTGCTGCTCAAAATGCTTACTGGGAAAACACTGGTGCTTTTACTGGTGAAAATTCACCAGCGGCTATTGCTGATTTAGGCGTTCAATATGTTATTATTGGTCACTCTGAGCGTCGTGAATACTTCCACGAAACAGATGCAGACATTAATAAAAAAGCAAAAGCAATTTTTGCTAATGGTATGATTCCAATTCTTTGTTGTGGTGAGTCTTTAGAAACTTACGAAGACGGTAAAACAGCAGAATGGATTGAATCTCAAATTACAGCTGGTTTAGAAGGCCTAACAGATGGACAAGTTTCTAACTTGGTTATCGCTTACGAACCAATCTGGGCAATCGGTACTGGTAAATCTGCGGATGCAACAATTGCCGATGAAATTTGTGGCGTTGTTCGCCAAACAGTTGAAAAACTTTATGGTCAAACAGTAGCACAAGCAGTTCGAATTCAATACGGCGGTTCTGTGAAACCAGAAAACATTGCTGAGTACATGGCAAAAGAAAACGTCGATGGTGCATTAGTTGGTGGCGCAAGTTTAGAAGCGGCTTCTTTCTTAGCATTATTAGACGCTGTTAAATAAAAATTCGATTTTTATTTGCAGAAAACACGAAAATTCATTACAATAAAACTAATCAAAAGGTCAAGCAATTGGCTTTAAGATAAAACAATTTTAAAGGAGAGACATAACATGTCAATTATTACTGATATTTACGCTCGCGAAGTCTTAGACTCACGTGGAAACCCAACAATCGAAGTAGAAGTTTATACAGAATCAGGTGCGTTTGGTCGCGGAATGGTTCCTTCAGGAGCTTCAACAGGGGAACACGAAGCTGTTGAATTACGTGATGGCGTTAAAGACCGTTACTTAGGTAAAGGTGTAGAAAAAGCTGTTGAGAACGTAAATACAACAATTGCAGAAGCAATCGTAGGATACGATGTTCGCGATCAAATGGCTATCGATAAAGCTATGATTGAATTAGATGGAACTCCAAATAAAGGCAAATTAGGTGCAAACGCAATCTTAGGTGTTTCAATTGCTGTTGCTCGTGCAGCTGCGGACTACTTAGAAGTACCTTTATACCACTACTTAGGCGGATTCAATACTAAAGTATTACCTACGCCAATGATGAATATCATCAACGGTGGATCTCACTCAGATGCTCCAATCGCTTTCCAAGAATTCATGATTTTACCAGTTGGTGCGTCAACATTTAAAGAAGCTTTACGTTGGGGTGCTGAAGTATTCCACGCGTTAGCAAAAATCTTGAAATCTCGTGGATTAGAAACATCTGTTGGTGACGAAGGTGGATTCGCTCCTCGTTTTGAAGGTACTGAAGACGGTGTTGAAACAATCATGGAAGCAATCAAAGCAGCTGGTTTAGAACCAGGTAAAGATGTTTACTTAGGTTTTGACTGTGCATCATCTGAATTCTACGAAGACGGTATTTACAACTACGCTAAATTCGAAGGCGAAGGCGGAGCTAAACGCACTGCAGCTGAGCAAGTTGATTACTTAGAAGAATTAGTAAACAAATACCCAATCCTTTCTATTGAAGATGGTATGGATGAAAACGACTGGGATGGATGGAAATTACTTACTGAACGTTTAGGCGACAAAGTTCAATTAGTAGGTGACGATTTATTCGTTACAAACACTGAAATTTTAGCTCGTGGAATCAAAAATGATATTTCAAACTCAATCTTAATTAAAGTTAACCAAATCGGTACTTTAACTGAAACATTTGAAGCAATCGAAATGGCGAAAGAAGCTGGCTACACTGCAGTTGTTTCTCACCGTTCAGGCGAAACTGAAGATTCTACAATCGCAGACATCGCTGTTGCAACAAATGCTGGTCAAATCAAAACTGGTTCTTTATCACGTACTGATCGTATTGCTAAATACAACCAATTATTACGTATTGAAGACCAATTAGGTGAAGTAGCAGTCTACAAAGGTTTAGACGCTTTCTACAACTTAAAAAATAAATAATCACTGTCATTGACAGAAAACACTCTCTAGCTTGCTAGGGAGTGTTTTTTTTGTTCGCCCATGCTGGGCGAAACCTAACGGGTGAAAGTCCTGAGTGTGACCAATTAGCGGTAACCACATAGCCAAAAAAAAGGGTGTTCGTGGTGACAGTAGATAGAAGTCCAATATTACAAAGAAGTCTCGACAACTCCTATGGGAATCAACGAGGTCTCAAAAGTCTGGAAAATCGTTATAAAACTTTGCGTCAATTATCTTAATTGAACCGCCCTGTACCGAATGACTGTATGCACGGCGGTGTGAGAGGTCGGGAGTTAAATCACTCCCTTCTACTCGATTTATAAATGATTAATTCAATAGTAAATATTGCTGTTTGTCGTTTTATCACGAAATATTTTTTACTTTTATAAAAGAACTGTTCGCTTTTGTCTAAAAGAAATCCTGTAAAACTCTTTAAAAAGTATAAAAAATCGCTTATGATTGATTTATCTATTTTGATTATCTATGGAAGACTAACTCTCAATGATGATTTGTTTAATTGCTAAATGATAAAGTTATTTGAATTCAAAAATAGGTTTCCGTTGAGTGTTGAGTATGTAATATAGTAGAAAAACGATTAAAGAAGCTAGTAGAGTGAAAGAGGGAGTATATGTCAAATACATTTGTAACTAATAATTTTTCAGAGATAACATTTGGTAGAAAATCGGTTCGTCAATATGATGAAACGTATAAAATTACAAAGGAAGAAATGCTTGAAATGATTCAAGAAGCAACTACTGCTCCTTCATCGGTCAATTTACAACCTTGGCGTTTTGTTGTAGTAGAAAGTGAAGAGCAAAAAGCTAAGTTAAAGCCGTTCGTTCTTTTTAATACGCGACAAAATGATACTTCATCGGCTATGATTTTAATTTTTGGCGATCTACAATGTCAAGAATTAGCAGAAGAAATTTACAATCAGGCAGTAGAGGAAGGAAAAATGCCTCCAGATGTCAGGGATAAGCAACTTTCTTCAATTATTCCACTTTACAATAATTTATCTAGAGAAAAGATGAATGATGTCGTAAAAATTGATGCGAGTTTAGTCGCAATGCAACTGATGTTAGTTGCCCGCGCCCATGGTTATGAAACCAACCCGATTGGCGGATTCGAAGAAGATTTGTTGGCAGAGGCTTTTGGATTGGATAAAGAACGCTATGTACCGGTTATGATTCTTTCGATTGGTAAAGCCAAAGAAGTTGGTTATACGTCTGTGCGTTTATCAGCCGATAAAATTACAGATTTTAAATAAGGAAATTAAATACCCCCGTATTGTTCGAAAATTAAGAACGATACGGGGGGATGTTTATTTTTCAACCGGTGGTTATCAATGATTTTTTTACAGAAAGCTTATCTGCTTTAGTCAGAACACGTAAGACGCGACACGGGTTACCGACTGCGATGACATTGGCTGGGATATCTTTATTAACGAGACACTTTTCGCTCCGATAATACTACCTTTACCAGTGGTAACGCCAGGTGTAATCTTGACATCGCCGCCAAACCAAACATCATCTTCAATTAAAATAGGAAGTGTGACTTCTAAACCTGTCCGACGTTCAATCGGATCAAAAGCGTGATTGGCCGTATACATGCCACAGTTTGGGCCGATAAAGCAATGGTTACCGATTGTGATATTACCACCATCCATCAGATAAGCATTGCGATTAATAAATGAACCTTCACCAATTGTGGAATAAAGGCCATAGTCAGCCCAAATAGGATTCATAATAATAGCATTTGGCTTTTTATTTGAAAAAAGCTTGGCAAGTAACGGTTCACGTTCAGGACTATTCATTGGTAGTAAATTGATTTGGTGACATAAATCCATCGCAAGTTCACGTTCAGTAATTAATTCAGCATCGCCGTTTGGATCATACCATTCGCCATCGAAGCTTTTTTCTTTTTCAGTTTTCATGAGGAACCCCTTTCGACTCTCTTTCTTATTAATAGACTAGCGAAACAAAAGAATACTGTCAACGATTTCCGTGTTATAATGAAAACAATAAAAAGGGGTGGGGTTATGTTTCGAAAAGCAGCCAAAGAAGACGTTCCGGTTTTGGAGAAAATATTAACCGAGGCTTGGCGTCAGACGTATCAAAAGTTGTATACAACAGCCTATATTGAGCGAGTGATTGAGGAGTTTTATAATCCTACGCGGTTAATCGATGAAGTGACCCATTTTTCAAAAGATTGGTCTGGTTACTATGTTTATGAGGTCGAAGATAAGATTGTTGGTTGTATTGCTGGCGGCATTGAGGCAGAAGGTGTTGGGAGTGTCTATGTTCTATATCTTGATCCGACTGAAAAAAGAAAAGGGTATGGAAGTCAGTTATTAAATCACTTTACAATGATGCAAAAGAAAACGGAAGGGATTGGAACTCAAACGGTTAGTGTGGCAGAGAACAATCAAATGGGGCTGCCGTTTTACTATAAAATGGGTTTTATTGAAAAAATGAAACAAAAATCGCGAAGTTCCTTAGAAAATGAAGACTATCAGACGTTAATCTTGACTAGAGAAGTCTAAGTTTTTTTCGATTGAAAGCATGATTTTTGGTAGTCAAAGAATCAAACTTGTGCTAAAGTATGATTAGTGGATTCTATGGTCAAAGGAGGTTTTTTACATGTATAATTTTATTTTAGGTGCGGTTATTGTTATTTCAATTATTTTGATTATCACAATCATGTTGCAACCAAGTAAACAAAATAGTGCCGCAAGTGCATTTAGTGGCGGTGCGGACCAACTTTTTGGTAAACAAAAAGCGCGTGGATTTGAAGCCGTGATGCAAAGAACAACAGCTGTCTTAGGAGCGCTCTGGATGGTTTTACTTTTTGTACTTGTGTTATTATCATCAACTAATTAAAAATGAAGAACTTAGAATTGGGTAAGCGGTGAATGTGAAAGATTCCTTTGACATTGGTAGCGATAAATCTAAAACTGAGTTCTTTTTTTGTCGACAAAACTAGCTCGCAAGCGCATTTCAACTTCTTGTATGTTAGAATAGTTTATGAGGTGAAGAATGAATGCAACAATTACCAGAAAGCCTTTTCTTTGAAAAAGGACCACGAGCAGTTTTATTACTACACGCTTATACAGGAAGTTTCAACGACGTCAGAATGTTGGCTCGTCATTTAGAAAAAAATCAATATACGGTCTATGCGCCATTATTCTCAGGACATGGAACGCAAAATCCGGCGAATATTTTAGAACAAACACCTGAACAGTGGTGGCAAGATGCACAGGCAGCTTTAGCATTTTTAAAAGAAAAAGGTTATAAAGAAATTGCTGTTTTTGGTTTATCAATGGGTGGCGTTTATGCGACTCGTATTTTAGCGATAAATGATTCGGCAGTTATTGGTGGCGGGGCGTTTTGTTCTCCGCTTGTGAAACGAGAAAGTACGATTCATAAAAACTTTATGATTTACGCAAAACATGTTTTAAAAGAAAGTTGGAATGATGAAACGGAACAACAAATTTCAACGAACTCAGTAGCACAAATTGAGGCTATCGGTCGTTTTACGGAGGAGCTTACTCAGAAATTACCAACAATTACGCAACCAGTGTTCTTGGCACAAGCCGGAAAAGACGCGTTGATTGATCCACAAGTTGTATTTGAAGCGGCTCAGTTACTTAAACAAACGCGAGTGACTTTACAGTGGTACCCAGAAAGTGGTCATGTGATTACGGTAGGCGTCAGCCGCAAAGAATTAGAAAGAGATGTGCTCGATTTTACTGAAGGACTCTCTTGGAATGAGGAAAACAAATGAAAGAAACAATAAAATCAAAAGTTATTGATTTCATGGAGACGAGCAGTAAAAAAAGCTTTTCTTTAGAAGAAATCGCTGAAGGTTTAGGCTTACAAGCTGGAACTGACTTTAAGACGTTAGTCAAAACTATTGGCACAATGGAACAAGAAAAAAGTGTGATTTTTACCAAAAAAGGCAAAATTAAATTGCCGCAAAAACAAATTTTATTAGAAGGTACCTTCCGTCGTAATGAGCGTGGCTTTGGCTTTGTAACGATTGATCCAGAAGAAGATGATGTCTATATTCCAAAAGAACAGACTTTATTTGCTTTAGATGGGGACACGGTAGCGATTGATATTACGCATCCAGCTGACCCGTTTAAAGAAAAAGGCGCAGAAGGCAAGGTTATTGAAATTCGTCAACGCCAAACAACACAAATTGTTGGGGAATTTAGTTTATTTAGTGATGAAGAGATTCGTGAAACCCAGTTATACGGAGTTGTGATTCCTAAAGATAAAAAATTGAGTGGTTTCCGAGTTTTAGTGGCAGATGAAGGTGTTCGCCCGATGGATGGCAGTATAGTAATTGTTGAAATCACCCATTATCCTGAAGCAGAATATGGTATGACTTTTGAAGGTCTAGTGAAACAAGTCATTGGTTATAAAGATGAACCGGGAATGGATATTTTGTCAATCGTGATTGCAAATGGCATTCCAACGAAGTTTTCAGACGAAGTTTTAGCGCAAGCCAATGAGGTGCCAGATACGGTCGATCCTGCTGATTTTCCGAATCGTCGCAATTTAATTGGTCAAGAAATCGTCACGATTGATGGGGAAGATGCAAAAGATTTGGATGATGCAGTGACGGTCAAACGTTTAGCCAATGGTAATTATTTCTTAGGTGTTCATATTGCCGATGTTTCTTATTATGTGACCCAAGATAGTGCTTTAGATCAAGAAGCGTTTGAACGTGGTACAAGTGTTTATTTGACTGACCGTGTTATTCCGATGATTCCGCAACGTTTATCAAATGGGATTTGTTCGTTGAATCCAAACGTGCCCCGTTTAGCAATGAGTTGTGAAATGGAAATCGATGCAAATGGAACCGTTGTGAAGTATGATATTTTTGAAAGTATTATCCAAACAACCCAGCGTATGACATATACGGCGGTCAATGAAATTTTAGAAGAAGAAAAACCAGAGACACTTGTCAAATATGAAACATTGGTCCCAATGTTTCAAACAATGGCAGAGTTGCATCATTTATTAGAAGCGATGCGTAAACGCCGTGGTGCAGTTTCGTTTGAAGATAACGAAGCTAAAATTGTGGTTGATGAAGAAGGGCACCCGTTGGAAATTGTCTTTCGTGAGCGTGGAGTGGGGGAACGTTTAATTGAATCATTTATGCTAGCTGCCAATGAAACAGTCGCAAAACACTTCAATCAAAAGAAATTTCCGTTTATTTATCGAATTCATGAGGAACCCAAAGAAGAAAAAATGCGTCGTTTTATCGATTTTGCCTCAATTTTAGGTATTGTCGTAAAAAATACCAAAGGATCAGTTAATCCAAAGACACTCCAATCGATTGTAGAAGAAGTTTCGGGTCGAGCAGAATCACTTGTGTTAAATACGATGCTCTTAAGAAGTATGCAGCAAGCAAAATATTTAGAAGATAACTATGGACATTACGGTTTAGCTGCCGAGTACTATACGCACTTTACCTCACCGATTCGTCGTTATCCAGACTTAATTGTCCATCGTTTAATCCGTTCATATCAAAATAATTCATCTGACGAAAATCAAGCCTATTGGGCGGAAGAAATTCCTGAGATTGCTTTTCATAGTTCACAAATGGAACGTCGAGCTGTTACGACAGAACGTGAAGTTGACGCTTTGAAGAAAGCCGAATTTATGGCGGACCATGTGGGTGAAGAATTTGAAGGGGTCATTAGTTCGGTACTAAAATTTGGCTTCTTTGTTGAATTGCCGAATACAATCGAAGGTCTTATTCATATGAGTACCTTAAAACAAGATTATTTCCATTATTTTGAAAACCACTTAGCTTTAGTTGGTGAACGTACAGGAATAACTTTTAAAATAGGACAAAAAGTTCGAATCAAAGTCACGAAATCAGATCCAGAAACACGGGAAATTGATTTTGAACTACTGGATGCAGAACCAGTAGCGCCAATTGTTATGAAAGATCGTCAATCGAAAAAAACAAATTCTCGCCGAAACGAACGCGAAACAGTTCGGATGAATGAAGCAAAAGGAAAAAAAGACACAAAAAGCAAGAAAAAAGGCAAGAAAAAACCATTTTATATTTCTGCCGTTAAAAAGAATCGGAAAAAAACCGATAGAAAGAAATGAGGCTAGGAGGGATTATAGATGCCAAAAGGCAAAGGAAATGTCGTTGCACAAAACCGCAAGGCTAGTCATGATTATATTATTGTTGATACACTAGAAGCGGGAATTGTATTACAAGGAACAGAAATCAAATCGATTCGTAATAGTCGAATTAATTTAAAAGATGGCTTTATTCGAATTCGTAATGGTGAAGCTTTTTTATCGAATGTCCACATTAGTCCTTATGAACAAGGAAATATTTTTAATCATGACCCTTTACGTACGAGAAAACTTCTATTACATAAAAAACAAATTCACAAATGGGAAACGGAAGCAAAAAACGCAGGAATGACCATTGTCCCGTTGCGAGTCTATTTAAAAGACGGCTTTGCGAAAGTTCTAATTGGTCTCGCAAAAGGAAAGAAAGATTATGATAAGCGGGAATCATTAAAACGTAAAGATCAAGAGCGACAAATTCAACGGGTATTAAAAAATCGATAACAACAAGCTTTTAAGAACTTTTTTCAAGAAAATTTCTATGTTATTTTTATTCTAGCAAGCGAATTTTATTTTACTATTAATAAAATAATGCACATGTTGATTTACAATTAAAAATTTAAATGGATAGAGCTCGAAATTTTACTGAAAAGTTTTGAAATTTTCTCTAGTAAGTGCTATGATACGAGTTGTCATTATTGTATGAGAAAAAACGAACAAACTTTTTGTAGTCGTTGGGATTTTTAGAAAGAGGTGAAGAATTTTGGAAGAACGTTCACTCCTGTTTCAAATAGGACCTATTTGGTTTGATGGTACCCTTATTCTGATGACCCTACTTACGTGTATTATTATTTTTTCAGTTGTCTTTTTCTGCACAAGAAATTTACAGTTGAAACCTAAGGGCAAACAAAACTTTATCGAATATATTATTGATTTTGTTAGAGGGATATTAAGTAGCCAGCTGCCAAGTAGAGAAGTGAATAATTATCATTTATTAGGTTTTACCTTATTTTTATTTATTCTCATTTCAAATGAGATTGGGTTAGTTACCAAGTTGGTGACAGCCGACGGAATAAGCTTATGGAAGAGTCCAACGGCGGATCCGATTGTTACATTAGGATTAGCGATGATGGTGATTACCTTTACCCATTATATGGGTATCCAGCAACAAGGGTTTAAAGATTACTTACTGAACTCTTATTTAAGACCAGTTAGTTTCATTTTACCGATAAAGTTGTTAGAAGAATTTACGAATGTGATTAGTTTAGGCTTACGTCTTTACGGAAATATTTTTGCAGGGGAAGTTCTTTTAGGATTAATCGTTTCGATGGTCGGTGCTTTAGGGTGGATTGCCATACCACTAGCTATACCTTTAGAAATGGTTTGGATTGGTTTCTCCCTATTTATTGGAGGCATTCAAGCATACGTCTTTGTTACATTGACGATGGTGTTCTTAAGTCATAAAATCGCACCAGAGCATTAAAAATTTCTTAAACAATTATACTAGGAGGAAAAAATTATGAATTTTATCGCAGCAGGATTAGCAATTATCGGATCAGCACTAGGTGCAGCATACGGGAACTCAAAAGTAGTATCTAAAACATTGGAATCAATGGCTCGTCAACCGGAAATGGCTGGAGAGTTACGTTCAACAATGATTATCGGGATGGCTTTTATCGAAGCTGTGCCTATTCTAGGGGTTGTAGTTGCCTTACTTCTTGTTTTAAACTAATAACAAGAGACAAAGCAGAAGTGATTACTTTCAACAATCCTTCTGCTTTTTTTGAATCATAAAAAAAGAAAACACAATAGAGAATAGGAGTGTCTAGCAAATGCTAAATCACTTATTTTTATTAAATGCTGGTGGGCACCCAACGTTAATTAGTAGCGTGTTTGTTGTGACTGGTTCGTTTATCTTGTTATTATTGTTAATTAAACACTTTGCTTGGGGACAAATAACTGATATTTTCAAGCAGCGTGAAGAACGCATTAGCAATGATTTAGATTCCGCAGAACAATCACGTATTCGTGCAAATGCTCATGAAGTTGAAATCAAAGAACGCTTAGCGGCATCACAGAATGAAGCAATGGAAATTATTCAAGAAGCCAAAGAAATTGGAGAGTCAAACCGCCAAACAGTTTTATCTGAGACGAAAGAGGAAGTTGCGCGAATGAAAGCCAAAGCAGAAGAATTATTGGCTTATGAACGCGAAAAAGCTCTAGCAGAAGCCAAAGCTGAAGTAGTAAATCTTTCACTCCAAGTCGCAGAAAAAATCTTAAATAATGACTTATCGATGGACAATCAAACGGCTTTAATTGATCAATACATTGAAGGTTTAGGTTCGGACAATGAGCCAAAATAGCTATCAAGTTGCAAAACGATACGGCAAAGCTTTGTTTGAATTGGCGGAAGAAGAACAAGCGCTGGATGCCGTTTTTCATGATGTACAAGACTTACGAGAACAATTGAATAAGATTCCAGAATTGGTGTCATTTCTCAATCAGGCAGGTGTCGAGTGGTCAGCGAAAAAAGTTATCCTAGATGAATTGACAGAAGATTATCTAACAATTTCAAAAAGAGCCCTAGCAGTAATTGGTGAGAATCATCGTATGCCAGAATTAATTGTTATTTTAGAAGAATTTGAAAAACGCTTTAATGCGGCTAAAGGCATTGTTCAAGCACAAGTTACGACAGTGATTCCTTTAACGGAAACTCAAAGAGACCAACTCGTTCAAAAGCTAAAAACTCAATTTCATTGTAAGGTGATTCAATTAAAGGAAAAGATTGATCCGACAATTTTAGGTGGCGTAGTTGTTGAAGTGGGTCATCAAAGGTTAGATGGTAGTCTAAGAACACAATTAAACAATCTTAAAAAAGAATTGAGTCGCTAAGACAGAGTAGAAGAGGTGAAGCGGATGTCTATTAAATCAGAAAAAATTAGCGCTCTAATTAAAGAGCAAATTAAAAATTATCAAAATACCGTTTCAATAGAAGAAACAGGTACATTGACCTATGTTGGTGACGGAATTGCTCGTGCTCACGGTTTAGAAAATGCAATGAGTGGCGAATTACTTGAATTTTCAAATGGCGCTTTTGGTATGGCACAAAACTTGGAAGCCAATGATGTTGGGATTATCGTTTTAGGCGATTTTGAAACGATTCGTGAAGGCGATCAAGTCAAGCGAACAGGTAAAATCATGGAAGTACCGGTTGGTAATGCTTTAATTGGTCGCGTAGTTGATCCTTTAGGTCAAGCGATTGATGGGTTAGGTGAGATTGTAACGGATAGATTTCGTCCAATTGAGGCTGAAGCGCCAGGTGTTATGCAACGTCAATCCGTTTCAGAACCCATGCAAACCGGTTTAAAAGCCATTGATGCTTTAGTACCAATTGGTCGTGGTCAACGTGAATTAGTCATTGGTGACCGCAAGACAGGAAAAACAGCAATTGCGATTGATACGATTATTAACCAAAAAGGTCAAGATGTGGTTTGTATTTATGTGGCGATTGGCCAAAAAGATTCAACTGTAAGAACACAAGTTGAAACATTGCGGGAATACGGCGCATTAGATTACACTATTGTGGTTGCAGCGGGAGCTTCACAACCAGCACCACTGCTTTATATTGCACCATATGCAGGAATGGCAATGGCCGAAGAATTTATGTATCAAGGAAAACATGTGTTAATTGTCTTTGATGATTTATCAAAACAAGCGGTTGCTTACCGTGAGTTGTCCTTATTACTTCGTCGTCCACCAGGTCGTGAAGCTTATCCAGGGGATGTTTTCTATCTACATTCGCGTTTATTAGAGCGTGCAGCAAAGCTCAGTGAAGAACTTGGTGGCGGTTCAATTACGGCCCTACCATTTGTTGAGACACAAGCCGGAGATATTTCTGCTTATATCCCAACAAACGTTATTTCAATTACCGATGGGCAAATTTTCTTAGAGGGCGATTTATTTTATTCTGGAGTTAGACCAGCTGTGGCAGCTGGACTATCGGTTTCACGGGTAGGAGGATCTGCTCAGATTAAAGCAATGAAAAAAGTTGCTGGAACATTACGCCTTGATCTAGCAAGCTATCGTGAATTAGAAGCCTTTACGCAATTTGGTTCAGATTTAGATACTGCGACACAAGCGAAATTAAACCGTGGTCGTCGAACAGTTGAAATTTTAATTCAAAAGCTGCATTCACCATTAGCTGTTGAAAAACAAGTTGTCATTTTATATGCTTTAACACATGGCTTCTTAGATACGGTTCCAGTTAATCGTTTATTAGAGTTTGAAGCAGGTTTATTTGATTATATTGAAACGACAAATAACCAAATTTTTGAGACGATTCGTACAACAAAAGATTTACCGTCAGAAAAACTTTTAGATAACAGTATTAAAGCTTATATTGATTTATTTTTAGCAACAGGTGAGGATGCAGGTTCAACACAAGCTAAACTAGCTGCCTTAGAAAATGCGTAAAAGAGGTGAACGTTAATGGGGGCATCACTTAACGAAATTAAGCAACGAATTGTTTCGACAAAAAAAACGAGTCAAATTACTCGAGCAATGCAAATGGTTTCTGCTTCGAAATTAACAAAATCAGAAGCCAATGCAAATAGCTTTCAGATTTATGCGACAAAAGTTCGCGAATTGGTCACCCATGTTTCGGCTAGTTTGCCAGACGATATTTTAAAAACATTGAGTGAACCAGATGCGGGTGAAATTAATTATAAAAGTATGTTGATTCATCGTCCAGTTAAAAGGACTGCGTATATCGTTATTACGTCTGATGGTGGCTTAGTTGGAGGCTACAATAGTGCGATTTTAAAACAAATCATGACTATTTTAGAAGAAGACCATCAATCCCCAGATGAATACGTAATGTTAGCGATTGGTGGTACTGGTGCTGATTTCTTTAAAACAAGAGGGATTAATGTAGCGTATGAATTACGACACCTATCAGACCAACCGAGTTTTGAAGAAGTCCGTAAAATTGTCTCATTGACGACATCAATGTTTCAAAATGAAGTTTTTGATGAATTGTACGTTTGTTACAACCATCATGTCAATTCATTGACTAGTCAATTCCGTGTGGAGCGTATGCTACCGATTACGGATATTAACCATGATGAAGCCGTTGAATACGAACAAGAATATATATTTGAGCCGTCAAAAGAAGTGATTTTGAAGCAATTGTTACCACAGTATGCCGAAAGTTTAATCTATGGTGCCATTGTTGATGCCAAAACCGCTGAACATGCGGCAGGGATGACGGCAATGAAAACAGCGACAGATAATGCGAAAACAATCATAGATGATTTAACAATCTCGTATAATCGAGCGCGTCAAAGTGCGATTACTCAAGAGATTACCGAAATTGTTGGAGGCGCAGCTGCCCTCGAGTAATTTCATTGATGAATGGAGGAAAATGAATGAGTTCAGGCAAGATTTTACAAGTCGTAGGTCCCGTTGTTGACGTGGAATTCTCATTAGACGAATCCTTACCAGATATAAATGATGCTTTAATTGTTTATAAAAGTAACGGACAAAAATCTAAAATTGTATTAGAAACTACGCTAGAACTAGGTGATGGCGTGGTCCGTACGATTGCCATGCAGTCAACTGACGGTTTGCAACGTGGAATGGAAGTCGTTAATACAGGGCAATCAATTTCCGTTCCTGTTGGTAAGGAAACCCTTGGTCGTGTTTTTAACGTTTTAGGGGAGACGATTGATTTAAACGAGAAATTTCCTGAAGATGCCAAACGTGAAGGGATTCATAAAAATGCCCCGAAATTTGAAGATTTAAGTACAAGTACGGAAATACTTGAAACAGGGATTAAAGTAATTGATTTATTAGCACCCTACTTAAAAGGCGGGAAAGTTGGGCTCTTTGGTGGAGCGGGTGTAGGTAAGACCGTTTTAATTCAAGAGCTTATTCATAACATTGCTCAAGAACATGGTGGAATTTCTGTTTTCACAGGTGTCGGCGAACGGACGCGGGAAGGAAATGACCTTTATTTTGAAATGAAAGATTCTGGTGTTATTGAAAAGACAGCGATGGTCTTTGGTCAAATGAATGAGCCACCAGGTGCACGGATGCGTGTGGCGCTAACAGGATTAACGATTGCTGAGTATTTCCGTGATGAAGAAGGTCAAGATGTGCTATTATTTATCGACAATATTTTCCGCTTTACTCAAGCCGGTTCAGAAGTTTCGGCTTTACTAGGTCGGATGCCATCTGCGGTTGGTTATCAACCGACATTAGCCACAGAAATGGGACAATTACAAGAACGAATTACTTCAACCAAAAAAGGTTCGATTACATCAATCCAAGCGATCTATGTACCAGCCGATGACTATACCGATCCGGCACCAGCAACAGCTTTCGCCCACTTGGATGCGACAACTAACTTAGAGCGTAAATTGACTGAGCAAGGGATTTATCCTGCGGTTGATCCACTGGCATCTTCGTCAAGTGCCTTAGCCCCGGAAATCGTTGGTGAGGAGCACTATCAAGTCGCAACAGAAGTTCAAAGAACCTTGCAACGCTATCGTGAGTTACAAGATATTATTGCAATTTTAGGAATGGATGAATTGTCTGATCAAGAAAAAGTTGTGGTTTCACGAGCACGTAGAATCCAATTCTTTTTATCACAAAACTTTAACGTGGCCGAGCAATTTACTGGGCAACCAGGTTCTTACGTTCCAGTTAAAGAAACGATTCGTGGCTTTAAAGAAATTTTAGCAGGGACTTATGATCATTTACCTGAAGATGCCTTTCGAAATGTTGGCCCAATTGAAGATGTCGTTGAAAAGGCTAAAAAATTAGGTTACTAGAAAGAGGTGCCCAATGACTAAAACATTAGAAGTTCATGTGATTACACCACAAGGGATTGTCTATGAACATCATGCCACGATGGTTGTTGCCAGAACGCCAGATGGTGATTTAGGAATTTTACCTCGTCACGCACCAATAATTGCGCCTTTGATGATCGATGAAGTTCGGATCAATCGGATTGATTCAAAAGAACATGTCGATTGGATTGCAGTTAATGGTGGTGTCTTTGAAGTTCGTGATGATGTGGTGACGATTATTGCCGATAGTGCGGAACGAGAAAGAGACATTGACGTTCCCCGAGCGGAGCGTGCAAAACGTCGTGCAGAAAAAATGATTGCTGAAGCAAAAGCGCATTCGGATGTTGATGAATTACGTCGAGCAACGGTTGCCTTACATCGCGCAATTAACCGAATCAAAGTTTCGAAACATATATAATAATTAAGCAAAGGGGATGTGACGAAGGTTGCGTCCTCTTGTTTGCTTTTTTACCTGTATTTAAAATTGTGGTATGATAGAAAAAGCAAAAGCATTAGAGAGGGGATTTTACATGCAAGTTTATGGCATCGATGTGATTATTCGTATCGCTACTCATTTTATTTTTATCTATCTTGCATTTTGGTCATTAAAATCTTTACGATTGGAAATGTTATTTAAACCACAAAATACAACGCAAATCCGAATGGTAATCGCATTACTTTCAATTGGAATGGGTTATTTATCTAGTACATTCTTTTTAGAGTTAATGGTACTTGGTAAAAATTTATTTATTGTGGGTTTCTAGACTAAACCAATGTTTCACATTCTAATTGCAAATGTGGTATAATGAAAAAGATTTTTAAGAAATGTAGTTATCGTTTCTATTTGGAGGGAACAAGATGGAAGAGATTATCGTTCAAAGTGGTAATCAATTACAAGGTTCAGTTAAAATTGAAGGGGCAAAAAATGCAGTATTACCAATTTTAGCAGCAACTCTATTAGCAGAAGAAGGAACAACCGTTTTAACAAATGTTCCAATTTTATCTGATGTCATTACAATGAACCAAGTGATTCACTACTTAAATGCCGATGTACAATTTGAACAAGAAACTAATACCGTAACAATAAATGCTGAAAAGCCGTTAGAAATTGAAGCACCTTATGAATATGTAAGTGAGATGCGCGCATCAATTGTTGTTATGGGGCCTTTGTTGGCTCGTAATGGTCACGCTAAAGTCGCTATGCCAGGTGGTTGTGCGATTGGTAAAAGACCAATTGATTTACATTTAAAAGGTTTTCAAGCGCTGGGTGCAAAAATCATTCAAAAGGATGGTTACATTGAGGCGATTGCTGATGAATTAATTGGCAATAATATATACCTCGATTTTCCAAGTGTAGGTGCAACACAAAATATTATGATGGCAGCTGTAAAAGCAAAGGGCATCACTGTGATTGATAACGTGGCGCGCGAACCGGAAATTGTTGATTTAGCGAACGTTCTAAATAAAATGGGCGCAAAAATTCATGGTGCTGGAACTGAAACGATGCGTATTGAAGGGGTGGAACAATTAGTAGGTGTGAACCACAGTATTGTCCAAGATCGTATCGAAGCAGGAACATTTATGGTTGCCGCAGCGATGACGCAAGGCAATGTTTTGATAGAAGAAGGTATTATGGAACACAATCGACCACTGATTTCAAAATTAATTGAAATGGGTGCGGAGATTACTGAGGAACCAACTGGTATTCGTGTGATTGGGCCTAAAGTAATCAAACCAACAGATATCAAAACACTTCCTCATCCTGGATTTCCAACGGATATGCAAGCGCAAGTAACAGCGATTCAAGCATTAGCTCAAGGTGTTAACATGGTAAATGAAACAGTCTTTGAGAATCGTTTCCAACATTTAGAGGAAATGCGACGAATGAATGTCAATGTTAAGATTGAAGGAAATATCGCGATTATTGAAGGAAATGATGCTGTTCAAGGTACAGTTGTTCATGCGACTGATTTACGTGCAGCAGCAGCATTAATTTTAATCGGATTGCGTGCGACTGGTGTAACTCGTGTTCGGAATTTACATTATTTAGATCGTGGCTATTATAAGTTCCATGAAAAATTACAAAAATTAGGCGCAAATGTTGAACGCGTTTCAAGCGAACCGTCTAAAGCAAAAGAACTTCAACCAGTTATCGGATAAGGAAGGATCAGATGAAAACATCACACTACATTATTTACACAGTTTTTAAAATATTAGCGGTGATACTCATCGCGATTCTATTACTCATCATCGGTTTAATGATTGGTTATGGCGTTATTGGAGATGGTTCTCCGACAGATATTTTTAAAATTGATATTTGGGAGCAATTATCACGCTTTATTAAATAAGAACATGTAAAAGGAGGCTGACCCAAAAGTCTCTTGAATAAATTAAAAGGAAGAAAATCTTTTTTCGATTTTCTTCCTTTT
>NZ_JBHSGT010000046.1:0-5272 GCF_042654605.1 Enterococcus eurekensis | reverse complement strand
GAGCATCTGATTTGTAATCAGAGGGTCGAGGGTTCAAGTCCTTTAGCCGGCATTTGAAAAATAAATAATTTATTTTAAGTAAATTTGCGGAAATAGCTCAGTGGTAGAGCACCACCTTGCCAAGGTGGGGGTCGCGGGTTCGAACCCCGTTTTCCGCTTAGCCAATTCTAACGCCGGGGTGGCGGAACTGGCAGACGCACAGGACTTAAAATCCTGCGGTGAGTGATCACCGTGCCGGTTCGATTCCGGCCCTCGGCATTATTATTTGCACCCATAGCTCAATTGGATAGAGTACTTGACTACGAATCAAGCGGTTAGAGGTTCGACTCCTCTTGGGTGCGTTAGATTAAATTCTAAACGGGAAGTAGCTCAGCTTGGTAGAGCACTTGGTTTGGGACCAAGGGGTCGCAGGTTCGAATCCTGTCTTCCCGATAGTCAATATTTTACGGGGCCTTAGCTCAGCTGGGAGAGCGCCTGCTTTGCACGCAGGAGGTCAGCGGTTCGATCCCGCTAGGCTCCATATCATTTTAATAATGATTCTTGTTTTATTTTCGCGGTGTAGCTCAGCTGGCTAGAGCGTCCGGTTCATACCCGGGAGGTCGGGGGTTCGATCCCCTTCGCCGCGATTTTTTTAGAGCCTGGACCTTTAGCTCAGTTGGTTAGAGCAGACGGCTCATAACCGTCCGGTCGTAGGTTCGAGTCCTACAAGGTCCATCGTGGCATTGTATATTTATAGTTTCAACTTTTTTATTTTCGGAGGATTACCCAAGTCCGGCTGAAGGGAACGGTCTTGAAAACCGTCAGGCGGGTAAAACCGTGCGGGGGTTCGAATCCCTCATCCTCCTTACTGAAGATCACTATGATTTATTGTAGATGATGAACAGTACTTGGCGAACAAAGTGATCTAAGTTTCCTATTTAAAAGAAACTAGTGATCTAATGTCAGCCCAACTTCAGCAGTACCTTTTGAATGCATGTCATTCACTTATCGCGGGATGGAGCAGTTCGGTAGCTCGTCGGGCTCATAACCCGAAGGTCGTAGGTTCAAATCCTGCTCCCGCAATTACTGTTATTTAAACAGTACACCTATAACAAAATCACTCTATATATGGTTTGGTAGTTCAGCTGGTTAGAATGCCTGCCTGTCACGCAGGAGGTCGCGGGTTCGAGTCCCGTCCAGACCGCCATGCGGGTGTAGTTTAGTGGTAAAACCACAGCCTTCCAAGCTGTTGTCGCGAGTTCGATTCTCGTCACCCGCTTGATTTTGTTATTACGGGCCTATAGCTCAGCTGGTTAGAGCGCACGCCTGATAAGCGTGAGGTCGATGGTTCGAGTCCATTTAGGCCCATTAATATCCAATATTTATATATTGGGGAAGTACTCAAGAGGCTGAAGAGGCGCCCCTGCTAAGGGTGTAGGTCGAGAAATCGGCGCGAGGGTTCAAATCCCTCCTTCTCCGTTTATAATTGGTCCGTTGGTCAAGCGGTTAAGACACCGCCCTTTCACGGCGGTAACACGGGTTCGAATCCCGTACGGATCATTTTGAAGCATTCATTTAGAATGTTTCTTTTTTTTTGTCTAAAAACGTTCACCAAGTCGAGTATTCAGATATTGATCAAGGCTGGAATCTGATTCATTTAAAAGAAAACTTTTCAGAAGTACAAGAAGCCAATCTTTTATCGTATTACCCTGAGAGAGTTTCGGAAATGAAAGCTTTGTATGAAGAGTGGCAGAAAAAATTCAATAGAAGGAATCAAAAGTAATCGAGAAGTATGAGTAATCAAACTTGTTTTTTAACTTTTATGAAAGAGTGTTCGAAAACAACTTGAAAATTAGCAAAAACTCAAGCAAAACAAGTGGAAATTTGGTATAATCAAAAGCGTTGCAAGTTCCCGAGAGGATTCGCTTAGAATTAAGTGGAGATGCCTTGTAACCGAAAATTAATCAGGGGGAATCATAATGAAAGAAAGACATTTATTTACTTCAGAATCTGTTTCAGAAGGCCATCCGGATAAGGTAGCCGATCAAATTAGTGATGCGATTTTAGATGCATTGTTGGAGAAAGATCCAATGGCGCGTGTCGCTTGTGAAACATCTGTAACAACGGGGTTAGTTTTAGTGTTTGGAGAAATTTCTACAACAGCCTACATTGATATCCAAAAAGTTGTGCGTGAGACAATTAAAGAAATTGGCTATACGCGTGCGAAATTCGGCTTTGATGGGGATACAGTCGCTGTTTTAGTAGCGATTGATGAACAATCACCGGATATTGCCCAAGGGGTTGACACAGCCTTAGAATCGCATGAAGAAGGTTCGGATGCACTTGATGAGATTGGTGCAGGTGACCAAGGGTTGATGTTTGGTTTTGCGGTCGATGAAACACCGGAACTAATGCCATTGCCAATTGCCTTAAGTCATCGTTTAGTTCGTCGTTTAGCAGAATTACGTAAAGCAGGTGAATTAACTTATTTACGCCCAGATGCTAAGTCACAAGTAACTGTTGAGTATGATGATAAACAACAGCCTGTTCGTGTCGATACGGTCGTGATTAGTACACAACATGATGAAGCTATTGATAATGAAACATTACGCCAAGATATTATCGATAAAGTTATTCGTGAAATCATTCCAGCCGAATTACTGGATGAACAAACAAAATATCACATTAATCCAACCGGACGATTTGTGATTGGTGGACCACAAGGGGATGCTGGGTTAACGGGTCGTAAAATTATTGTCGATACTTATGGTGGTTATTCTCGCCATGGTGGCGGTGCGTTTTCTGGGAAAGATGCGACGAAGGTCGATCGTTCAGCAAGTTACGCAGCTCGTTACATTGCCAAAAATATTGTTGCTGCTAAATTAGCAAAAAAAGCGGAAGTTCAACTCGCTTATGCGATTGGTGTAGCACAACCCGTATCAATTTCAATTGATACATTCGGAACGGGTCAAGTATCCGAAGCAAAATTAATTCAAGCGGTTCGTCAAAACTTTGATTTACGTCCAGCTGGAATTATTGAAATGTTAGATTTACGTCGTCCAATTTACCGACAAACAGCGGCGTATGGACATTTTGGTCGTACAGATATCGACTTGTCATGGGAAAAAACGGATAAAGTGGAAGCCCTATTAGCAAGTATGAAGGATTAACAGAGGCGACTTCTGTCATTAGGTATACCCTTTTGACAGAAGTGGTTTTTTTGTGTCGAAAATGGAAAGAGGGATGAGATGGAAAAAAAGAGAGAAACGAATGTACTAGTGGTTACGATTGCGGTTTTCGTTGCGACATTTATGACAGCAATTGAAGGAACGATTGTGACGACTGCGATGCCGACAATTGTGGGTTCTTTACATGGAATTGAAATGATGAACTGGGTTTTTTCAATTTATTTATTAACAAACGCGATGTTTACACCGATTTATGGGAAATTAGCGGATAAGGTGGGTCGTCGTCCGATTTTTATTATTGGAACAATGATTTTTATTGTTGGTTCAGCGTTATGCGGACTATCTGATGCGATGTTGACATTGATTATTGCTCGGGCAATTCAAGGAATTGGTGCCGGTGCAATGATGCCGGTTGCGTTAACAATCTTATCGGATATGTATGCTGCTGAAAAGCGGACTAAGATGCTCGGATTGAACAGCACTGCCTGGGGAATTGCCAGTGTCATTGGGCCATTAACCGGAGGAGTTATTGTTGATACTGTTGGTTGGCATTGGATTTTCTTTATTAATGTTCCAATTGGAATTGTTTTAATCTTTTTAGTTTCACGTTATTTAGTTGAAGAAAAACGCGAAAAAGAAAATAAAAAGATGGATGTTATGGGGAGTTTATCGTTGATGGCGATGTTGTTAACGTTATTACTTTCGTTTCAGTTTTTAAGTGAGTCAGGTATGGATATTAAATTTTTTGTGATGCTTATTGCCTTTATTTTATCGATTCTTTTATTCATTTATGTTGAGAAAAAAGCCGAAGATCCGGTTATCTCACTTGATTTGTTTAGTAATCAAATGTTCGTAGTTGTAAACTTAGTCGCTGCTCTAATCAGTGGTTTCTTGATGGCTGTTGAAGTTTATATTCCAATGTGGATGCAAGGCGTTTTAGGCTACCCTGCAGGTCTAGGTGGTCTGGTCTTAGCGCCGCTATCAATCCTATGGGTAGTTGGTTCAATGTTTGCGGGCCGTTGGATGGTACAACGGTCAGTCAAAGTCGCTTTGTTGCGAGCGCTAGGAATCGCGTTAGTTAGTAGCATTGCTTTGTTATTGATCCCAGTTAAATCCCCATTTATCGTCTTTCTAGTGATTTCTGCAATCACAGGAATCGGTGTTGGGGCAACAATTGTGATTACGACTGTTGCCGCGCAAAATAGTGTCGGAGTAGATCAGCTAGGGGTAGCAACGTCCTTTAACACTTTAAGTAAAACAATTGGTCAAACAGTGATGGTTTCGGTTTTTGGTCTAGTACTAAATACTGTCACACGTGCAGAACTTGCCACAGCAAGTTTAACCGATGATCCGGATATCATGAATAAATTAGTCAATCCACATACGGCTAAATTATTACCAGCAAACATCCTTGATCCATTGAGAGAAATTCTACATCAAGGCTTATGGGGAATTTACGTGGCGGGCTTTGTTTTGGTTTTAGGTTGTATTGGTGCAGTGATAGTTTTAAAAGAAAAAGCTAAGGAAATATAGAAATAAATAAAAAGAAGTTCTCCTTTGAAATGAGGGGAACTTCTTTTTTATATTTCTTTACATTCAACCGCTATGTAAATGTTATTTGACGATAAAATTACAAAGGTTAAAAAAAAAGAGACTTGAATTATACACGCCTTCGTTATAGTAGGTTTCAGGAGGTATCGACATGCTAAAAATTGAGAAGATTAAAAAAACATACCATCAAACACAAGTCTTAGATGACGTAAATTTAGAAATTCAAACAGGCGAAATTGTTTCGATCTTAGGTCAGTCTGGTTCGGGGAAATCAACGCTCTTAAATATTATTTTAGGTCTGGAACAAGCGACAGAAGGGAAACTATTTTTTTAAGACAAAGAAATTACGAGAACACCGATGGAAAAGCGTCCCTTTAATATTGTTTTTCAAGATTACGCTTTATTCCCTAATTTAACCGCTTATCAAAATTTAACTTATGGCTTACGCAATTTTAAAGACAAGGCGACAAAAGAAGAAGTTGATGAATTACCTGAATAATTCATACTTTTAATTAAAACCATGTGAAACTGCCTCACGGCAGCTTACAATTACT
>NZ_JBHSGT010000045.1:0-3453 GCF_042654605.1 Enterococcus eurekensis | reverse complement strand
CCATAAAATGAAACAGATGATTGATAAAATTTAGCCCTTTATAAAAGGTATGAATTATTCAGGTTTAAGTAGAGGCAAAAAAATTTTAGTTATTTTGCAATTAATTTATGTTTCGTCTTTGTATCTAACACACTGACTTTTTCAATATCTTGTAGTGCAATAATCCGCAATTGCTGCAAATTATTCTGAATTTTAATCACTACTTGCTGATCAATTTTTCTTTTGGTGGTTACAAAACCGACAACTGTTTCGAAGTTTGCTACTTTTTTGGTTTTCAGTTGTAAAACGACCAAAGCCTTACGACGAGCCGCATCAATCAATTGATTCCGATGCATTTCGATAGCTTGTAATTGCTCTAAATCATCATTAAATAAACCGTCTAGTAACGTAATCGATGTTCTGACGAGATGTCTACCTAATTTTTTAAAAGATTTTGTTTTTTTATCCATGAGACTCGTCCTTTCTCAAGTTGAATCCATTTTTAACGTTCAAATATTTCACGCCATTTTGGTAATGCTTGTAAAATAAGTGCATAAGTTTCCTCAAAATTTCCGGTAAACCAAGGATCGGGTACATCCTTTATCGTACTTTCTGGTAGAACGGATAAAAACAAGTGCAGCTTATCAATCGTCCCTTTTGGCGCCATGCGTTTTAAATCCGTTAAATTTTGTTGATCCATCGCTAATATCCAATCATACACATAAAAGTCTTCCAATGTAATCTGTCTTGAAAACATCTGACTCGTATCAATGCCATGTTCTTTTAAAATCTTCTGTGTTCCTGGATGCGGTGGACTTCCCATTTCCCAACGGCTTGTTCCAGCAGAATCAATTGTAATTTGTAGCGGCGAATTGGCTAAATATTGAAGCATCAAACCTTCTGCCATTGGTGAACGACAAATATTCCCCAAACAGACAATTAGTACTTTCTTCATCCTAAGTACCTCCCTTACAACAATTCCTAACACATCCGTTAATTATTTCCATGATAAGGGTAATCAAAATGTTCATACGATAGCCTAGTCGCTATCCGTCCGCGAGGCGTCCGCTTTAAGAAACCTTTTTGGATTAAGTAAGGTTCGTACATATCTTCCACTGTTTCTTGCTCCTCACCAATATTAACTGCTAGCGTACTTAAACCGACCGGGCCACCATTGTATAACTCTATCATTGTTTTAATCAATTTTTGATCAACATAATCAAGACCTTCGTGATCTACTTGCAATAAAAAGAGTGCTTGGTCCGCAATTTTCCGATTAATGATTCCATCGGCTTGCACTTGAGCAAAATCTCGAACTCTTTTTAATAAACGATTGGCAATTCGTGGTGTTCCTCTTGAACGACGGGCAATTTCTAAAGCCCCTTCTTCAATAATCTCGGTTTCAAAAATTGCAGCCGAACGAATCACAATTTCTTGTAAGTCTGTTTCTTGATAATATTCCATATGGGAGATAATTCCAAATCGATCACGCATCGGTGCTGAAAGCATCCCTGCACGCGTCGTTGCTCCAATTAGGGTAAATGGTGGTAACGGGAAATGAACCGGATGAGCTGTTGTTCCTTGCCCAACCATGATATCAATATAAAAGTCTTCCATCGCTGAGTAGAGCATTTCCTCCACAATTCGTGGCAAACGATGAATTTCATCAATAAATAAAACATCCCCCGGTTCTAGCTCGTTCAAGAGAGCGACTAAATCACCTGGCTTTTCAATCACCGGTCCACTAGTCGTACGAATATTGACTTGCATCTCATTAGCAATCACCATTGCCATCGTTGTTTTTCCTAAGCCAGGCGGTCCATATAATAAAACATGATCCAATGATTCCTCACGTTGCTTCGCCGCTTGAATATAAATTCCTAATTCATTTTTGACTTTATCTTGCCCAATATATTCATGAAAATATTTTGGTCGGAGTGATTTTTCAAAAGTATCCTCTTCATTTTCAATCGGTGAAATAATCCGTTCTTCCATCTATTTCTCCTTCTAACTTATTTCTTCATAATTAATCGTAAAGCGACACGTAAATATTCATCGGTCGTTTGGCAGTCTTCATCAAGTAAAGCTTTATGAACCTTCTTAACTTCTTTTTCGCTATAACCAAGTGCCTGTAAAGCAGCTACAGCCTCGTCTAGCTGTGGGTTTTGACTCGTTTGAATTGGTAGATCTACCGCTACTTCATCGGCTAATAAATCGCCTAACTTCCCTTGTAAATCCAAAATTAACTGTTGAGCGGTTTTCTTTCCAACTCCTGGGAACTTAATTAGATACGTGGCATCATTGCTTTCAATGGCATGGATTAATCCTGTATGATCTTCATTTGCCATAATTGCCAAACCACTCTTTGGACCAATTCCTGAAACGCTAATTAAACGTAAAAATAATTTTTTTTCATCTATCGTTTTAAAACCAAAAAGTTGATGCGCGTCTTCGCGAATCACTTGATGAAGATAAATCTGTACCGATTGATTCATTCTACTAGAATAATAATAAGGATTCCCGCATTGAATTTGGTATCCTATTCCTTGATTTTCAATTACGACATAAGCTGGCGTAACTGCGGTAACTTGACCAATAATATATTCGTACATAACTAACCCTTTCTGCACATATGTTCCCTTTATTGTACCACAAATCCGACAAATAATAAAAACCTAGATTGTCAAAACAATCTAGGTTCGATTCTGTTATTCAACTGTCGATAAATATTCCCCATAGCCAGCCGCTTCCATTTCATCTTTCGGAATAAACTTTAATGCTGCTGAATTAATACAGTAGCGCAAGCCACCTGCATCTTGTGGACCATCTGGAAAGACATGGCCGAGATGTGAATCTGCTTCTTGACTACGAACTTCCACTCGTTGCATGCCAAATGTATGATCACTAACCTCCTTAATAGCTATTTTAGGCAATGGCTTCGTAAATGAGGGCCAACCACAACCAGCATCATATTTATCCTTTGAAGAAAATAATGGCTCGCCACTAACAATATCAACATAAATTCCTGGTTTAAAATTCGTATCATACTCACCAGTAAATGGACGTTCCGTTGCATTTTCTTGTGTCACAGCATATGAAATCGGACTTAATTTATTTTTTAACTCTTCTTTGGAATCCTTCATTATTATTCCTCCTCAGTACCTATCTATCTTCTATATTGCCTGATTTTAAGCAATTATGCGAATAATTCAACTTCTTATTTAGAAAAAATAAAAAAGTCTAGAACATTTAGTCTAGACTTTTAATTTGCGTGGCGACGTCCTGCTCTCACAAAGGGAAACCCTTCACTACAATCGGCGCTAAGAAGCTTAACTTCTGTGTTCGGCATGGGTACAGGTGTATCCTTCTCGCTATCGCCACCACACTATTTAATTATGAGTAAAACTTATTCACTCAAAACTGGAATTGAAGATGGAATTTCAAACAAATCGAAGATTTTTTATTTTATTTGGT
>NZ_JBHSGT010000044.1:0-32760 GCF_042654605.1 Enterococcus eurekensis | reverse complement strand
AGTGTCCTTTACTTTCAAAAAGATTCAGGCTTATTACCGAGTCATTGCTATAGTTATACCGTTTAACAAAGAGGTTGTAAATAAAGCGTCTAATGACGAGTAATAAGCAAAGAATCGTTTGAAAGTGTCCTTTACTTTCAAAAAGATTCAGGCTTATTACCGAGTCATTGCTTTAGTTACACCGTTTATAAAAAATCGTGACACTTTGCTTAGAGTGGAACGATTTTTTTCGTATTTATTTATTTTTAGGAGGAAAAAAGCAATGCCATACTTTGATCATGCAGCAACAACACCTATAAATCCAATCGTCTTAAACGCAATGGTTTCAACGATGGAGGAGACATATGGTAACCCATCGAGTATTCATCAATTTGGGCGTAAAGCTCATGAGTCTTTAGAAGCAGCTCGTCAACAAATTGCTAGTCAACTTCAAGTAAAAACTAATGAAATTGTTTTTACTAGTGGTGGAACGGAAAGTGACAACATGGCAATTATTGGTACAGCAGAAGCGAGAGTATCAGAAGGCAAACATATTATCACGACGAATGTGGAACACCCAGCTGTTTTAGAATCCATGGCTTATTTAGAGAAAAAAGGCTTTGAAGTGACCTATTTACCAGTCGATTCAAATGGACAAATTACAGCGGCTCAAGTTGAAGCTGCCTTACGCCCAGATACTATTTTAGTTTCAGTGATGTATGCCAATAATGAGACAGGAGTATTATTTCCGATTGCTGAAATTGGCCAAGTTTTAGCGAAACATCCTGCGACTTTTCATACCGATGCGGTTCAGGTTTTTGGGAAAATAGCTTTGAAACCAAATGAAATTGGCATTGATCTATTAAGTATTTCAGCACATAAAATTAATGGACCAAAAGGTGTGGGCTTTTTATACCAACGTTCAGGAGTAAAAAGAACGCCATTGATGTATGGTGGAGAACAAGAAGAAAAACGTCGTGCAGGAACCGAAAATTTAGCAGGAATTATTGGATTAGAAACAGCTATTCAACAACTCGGTGAAGAAAAACAACAAGAAAATTGGATGACCTATGAAAAATTTAATCAACTTTTGCTTGCACGTCTAAATGAAGCGGAGATTTCTTTTGAAATTAATGGTGAACAGGCAACTCGTCTACCACATATTTTAAATTTACATTTAAACGGAGTAGCGAGTAACTTACTATTAATGCATTTAGACTTGCAAGGAATCGCGATTTCAACCGGCTCTGCCTGCAGTGCCGGTAACGTGGAACCGTCACACGTTCTAGAAGCGATGTATGGGAAAGAAGATGCGAGTATCACCGAATCGATCCGTATAAGTTTTGGTTTAGGAAATACAACAGAAGAAGTTGAAAAACTAGCTGAAAATATGATTTCATCCGTTAGAAGACTAAAAAGAGACTAGAAAATGTTACGATAATTTATTATATTAAAAGAAATCAAGATAAAGGGGTGGCGTGATGTTGTTTGAAAATAAATAACAAACTTAGATTTTAAAAAATTTATTTTGTTTAATTATTTTTAAATAAGGAGTTGGAAAAAACATGGATGAAGTTAACTGGTTAGAATATGGATTAGAAAGTATAAGTGATTTGAAAATCATTATGAAAGGTTCAATTGAATCCAACGAATCAGATAAAATCGGTGTAGTTTCTTTAATTTATGCTTCATCAGACGTTGATAAAATTAAAGAAATTTACGATGAAGTCACTGAAAAAGACCCCGAAAGTTATTACATGATTTATGGAATCAATTTAGATCAACGATTAGATTCTCAAATGCATTATCCATCAATTGCAATCGAACGCTCAGATTTAGAATAATTTTTTCATCGAAAGAGACTAGCATTCAGCGGCGTAAACTCTTATAATTAAGTTAAGAAATTAGATGAGGTGAAGAGATGGCATTTGAAAAACAAGCAACAGTCTTAGGTTCGGATGTATATTATCGCATTGCCCCTGAAGCAAAGCGTTACACATTACGTGACAATGGTTTCACTGAAACAAATGGTGGGAACTTCCAATTAATTCGTTCATTAGAAGCAACTCCTCAAAGTAAAGAAGGCTTTAAATTAAAAATTACTGTTGATAAGGACATTCAAACATTAAAAATGTCTGTTACAACCGGTAATGGTTTAAAATCAGTCAATTTATTTAAAGGTAGCCAACACGAAATGCTACAAAAGAAGTTTTATTTCTTAATGGATGGCTTTATTAGCCGTGGTTTATTTGAAAAAGTAGTTTAAAAATTGAAAACTTGAGGCAGGGAATAAAAATCCTTGACTCAAGTTTTTTGTTAAACAGTATCAAAAATCCTTTCGATGTGGGAAGACGCTTCATTGAATTATTTAAGTAAAAAGTGAAAAGGGTTGGTTAGTTGTGGCTAAAATATATGCACTTAGTGATATTCATGGTTGCTACGATGCAATGATGTATTCACTGTCAGCGATTCATTTGGAACCATCTGATTTACTCATTTTTTTAGGAGATTATGTAGATGGAGGAGACAAATCTTTTCGAGTCCTAAATGAAATTATGAATCTTGAAAAACAATACCCAAACCAAGTAATAACTCTGCTAGGAAATCATGACGAGTGGTTTTGTAATTGGCTCTTTTTTTATGAAAAAAATGAAGATTTTTATGCAATTAATATGGGGTTTGAGACAATTAGTAGTTTTTTTGAAACTTCAGAATTTGAGACTATCATTCATGGAAGTCAAAATTTTGCGAATGTTAGTCAAAATCTGATGAATTTGAATGATGTATTGCATCAAAAAATGATGGAACTAGAAGAAGTTAAGGAATTATTCCACTGGTTAAAGCGTAAAGTAACTGAAAAGCGTTATTTTGAAACGAAAAATCAAATTTTTGTACATGCTGGAATCGACGAAGAGGATGGCGAAAATTGGAAATATCTTACAATGGACGGGACTTTTACAGGAAAGTATCCTGCGACAACAGGAGCATTTTACAAGGATATTATTAGTGGGCATATTCATTCAGAAGAAGTTTCAAATGAGATAAATGATTTAGGAAAAGTCTATTGGGATGGATATAATCATTTCTTTATCGATGGACATACACTTAAAAGTAGAATCGTTCCTGTCTTACAATATGACACCGAAACATATAGGTATACGTCTTTTAACGCTGAAAAGCATTCTTGGGAGGAAATAAATTAGATTTTGAGGATAAAGATGGAATGGTTAATATCAAATCAATGGCGACTCGAGAAGAAAAACGTGTACCGCTGAAAGAAATCTATACGCAGTTCGAAAAAATTTATAATGAAATCATTTAAACGGACGTTTTTGTTGGAAATATTACACTGAATAATTGATAATAATTTTTATAAAAAAATTCGATTCTCGTGAAATTTTCATGAATCTCTAGTATAATGGCAAGTACTGAAAAAGTTGCGACCTTCAAATCGTAGAATTCAGAATTTATAATGAAATGATGGTGATTTTCATGACAGACAACAGTAAAATTCGTGTAGTTGTCGGCATGAGTGGCGGGGTAGACTCGTCAGTAACAGCGCTTTTGTTGAAAGAACAAGGCTATGATGTAATTGGTATCTTTATGAAAAACTGGGATGATACCGATGAAAATGGGGTTTGTACCGCGACAGAAGATTATAAAGATGTAGCCAAAGTTGCGGCTCAAATTGGTGTACCGTATTATTCGGTTAACTTTGAAAAAGAATATTGGGATCGTGTTTTCGAATATTTCTTAGCAGAATACCGTTTAGGTCGAACACCCAATCCAGATGTTATGTGTAACAAAGAAATTAAATTTAAAGCTTTCTTGGACTACGCGATGGATCTAGGAGCCGATTATGTGGCAACTGGTCATTACGCACAAGCCGTTCGCGATGAAAATGGTGTCGTTCAAATGTTACGTGGTGTCGATAATAATAAAGACCAAACGTACTTTTTAAGTCAATTATCACAAGAACAATTAGATAAAACCATGTTCCCATTAGGTGGCATGGATAAATCAGAAGTTCGTCGAATTGCCGAAGAAGCCAACTTAGCAACAGCTAAGAAAAAAGATTCAACCGGTGTTTGTTTTATTGGCGAAAAGAATTTTAAAGAATTCCTAGGAAACTATTTACCAGCTAAACGTGGCAATATGGTCACGCTTGATGGCGAAATTAAAGGTCAACACGATGGTTTAATGTACTACACGATTGGACAACGCCAAGGTTTAGGGATTGGTGGCGGTGGTTCAACACAAGAACCATGGTTTGTCGTTGGTAAAGATTTAGTAACAAATACACTTTATGTGGGTCAAGGTTTTAATCACCCTGCACTTTTTGCTGATAAATTAACAGCGAGTGAAATTCACTTTACAACGAATGAAGACAAACCAAAAGAATTCCGTTGTACAGCAAAATTCCGTTACCGTCAACAAGATGTACCGGTAACTGTTCGTTTATTGGATAATAATCAAGCAGAAGTGATTTTTGATACGCCGGCCCGTGCAGTAACACCTGGTCAAGCCGTTGTTTTTTATGATGGTATGACTTGTTTAGGTGGCGGTTTAATCGATCAAGCCTTCCAAGATGAAAAAGTGTTAGCTTACGTTTAAAAATGAATTAGCATAAAACTGAAACGATAGAGAGATTCGATACGAAGAATCTTTCTATCGTTTTTTCTTGTTTCAACAAACGTTCGAAAATGAAAGCGGTCGCGTTAAATCGCTGCTGTGATAGCTTTTTTCTTCACAAGCCAATTAATTGAATCAAAACAAAAAAATGATTAATATGATTTTAGTTAATAAAAGGCGCGAGGTGAAGAAGAATGTATCAAGTTCTAACAATGTATGGAGAAAATGAACCTTGGTGGTTTTTTGGTGACTGGCGAGAAGATATTCGTGAAATCCAACAATTTAGTACTTTCGAGGAAGCACAAGTAGAGTACCGCAAACAATGGGAAATCTTACGCGCAAAATATGAACATATCCATATCAAACCAAATTTCTTAACTGCTTTTTGGAATGATGGCGAGGAACATTGGTGTGAAGATTGTGTTGAAGGCTTGCAATTGTTTTTAGGTTTAGCATTATTAAAAGATGATAAGCCTGTGACTATTGAAGTCGATCGTGCATTTTATGAGAGTATTAGCGAAGAAGCAAAAGAAAAAATTTGCATTCGAAAACAAGCTTAATAGAAAATGATTTTGACGAATAGAAACTGTTGCTTATAATAGAATAAGTAACAGTTTTTAATTTGGAGAAGAACTGCCTCAATAAAGGAGAATATATGAGTAAAAAACTAGTTTTAACAGAAAAGCCGAGTGTGGCTAAAGATTTTGCCAAAGTTCTAGGTGCCACACCGCGCGGGAAAGATTATTTTGAAAGCGATCAATATGTGATTACATGGGCATATGGACATTTACTTTCACTTAAACTACCAGAAGATATTCAAAAAGAATGGAAAACATGGAATTTAGAAACGTTACCAATGATTCCTAAACATATTGGCTTAAAACCTTTACCAAAGACCAATCGACAATTAAAAATAATTGGGGATTTAGCGAAGCGTAAAGATGTTTCTGGCATCGTCATTGCTACCGATAGCGGACGTGAAGGAGAAGCCGTTGGTCGTTTTGTTTTTGAATGGATTAAAACGAACAAACCAATGGAACGTTTATGGATTTCTTCTCAAACGAAACAAGCAGTTCAACAAGGTTTTCGCCAATTAAAACCAGCGAAACAGTTTGAGAATTTGTATCAGTCAGCCGTTGCGCGTGGTAAAGCTGATTGGTTAATCGGTCTGAATGTGACTCGTGCTTTAACGGTTAAATATCAAGATAGTTTATCAGCTGGTCGTGTTCAAACACCAACCTTGAGTCTAGTTCATCAAGCCCAAGAAAAATCGGAGAAATTTATTCCGACAACATATTTTTCAATTGATCTTTTATATCAAAATTTAAAAGGCCGTTTGCAATTGAAAAATCCTCAACAGTTTACTGAACGAAAACAAGCTGAAAGTTTTGTCAAAGAATTAAGTGGAACACTAGGGAAAGTCGTAAGTGTTGAGGCAAAAGAAAAGAGTCTCGCTCAGCCGTTACCTTATGATTTAACCGAATTGCAACGAGTAGCGAATCAACTCTATCAATACTCAGCTAAAAAGACATTATCTTTAGTTCAAAGTCTATATGAAAGCCACAAAGCTGTCAGTTATCCGCGTACCGATTCAAAATATTTACCAAAAGATGTGGCGAATACGATGAAAGATCGTTTACAAGCGATAGCGGGGTTCGATCCACGTGCCAAAGAATACATTAAAAATGGTGGTCAAGTTTGTTTAACGAGCGTCTTTAATGATCAAAAAGTTACCGATCACTATGCTTTAATTCCTACTGAAGAAAGTCCTCGAGTGGAAAAAATGACCAGTGATGAAGTTAAAATTTATCGTTTAATTGTTGAACGCTTTTTAGGATTGTTTGCTGAAAAACACGTGACCCAAAATGTGAAAGCGATAATTGATTTTTCTGGTAATTTATTTGTCTTTAAACAAGAGCAAGTGATTCAAGCAGGTTGGAAAGCCAGTGAAGGTAAGAAAGAAGTTTTAATTGATTGGCAACAAATCAAAACTGTTAAAGGTAATTTCCAAGTCAATCAAGAGTTAACGAGTGCGCCAAAATTAGCGACAGAAGGTAGTTTACTACAGCAAATGGAAAAACATTCGCTAGGAACTCCGGCAACTCGAGCTGAAATTATTGAAAAATTAATCAAGTCAGAATTAATGGAACGCCGTGGCAACGTACTGGGCGTCACACCAAAAGGCAAACAGCTATTAAGTCTTGTGAATCCTTCGTTAGTCAGTCCAGACTTAACTGAAAAATGGGAAAAAGATCTAGAAGCGATTGCTCAAGGAAAGAAAACATCGCAAGCCTTCTTGAAAGAAATCGAACAAGATACGAAACGTCTAGTCGCAGAAATTAAAGATTCAAAACAAGAATACAAAGATTTCTCACTTACGAACAAAGTTTGTCCAGAATGTGGTGAAGCACTAAGAGAACGCAATACCAAAGATGGGAAAATATATATTTGTAGTAACCAAGAGTGTAGCTACCGTCGTCGTAAAGATCCAAAAATTTCGAATCACCGTTGTTCTCAGTGCCATAAAAAAATGGAGATTATTGATGGTAAAAATGGTTCATTTTTCAAATGCAAATATTGTGGGATTAGTGAAAAAATGCTCGACAACAAAGCCCGCAAAAAGAAAATGACTAAACACGAAGAACGTAAACTTGTTAAGAAATACAGTCAAGAAGAAGAACCACAAGAAAGTCCATTAGCAGCAGCGCTTAAAGCTGCGATGGAAAAAACTTAAAGAATTTATTCAATGATTTACATCTAACCATATCTAAAAGGAATTTTTTTATCCTTCAGGTATGGTTTTTCCTGTTCGAAAAATGTCGGATTTATCTGCTTTTTTTACTGTAGACAAATCGATGAAGCTATAGGAAAATGGAGATGCAGCAATGATTTTTTTAAGGAGGATTTATTAATGAGTCAATTAACAATGCCTAAAGGCTTTTTATGGGGAAGTGCTTCAGCCGCTTACCAGATTGAAGGAGCCCATAATATTGATGGTAAAGGTGTTTCAAACTGGGATGAATTCGTTAAAATTCCTGGAAAAACATTTAAAGAAACGACAGGAGAAGTTGCAGTCGATCATTATCACCGTTTTAAAGAAGATATTGCATTAATGGCTGAAATGGGATTAAAAACCTATCGTTTCTCGATTGCTTGGACACGTATTTTCCCAAATGGAACGGGAGAAGTGAATCAGTCTGGGGTTGATTTTTATGAAGCGGTTATTGATGAATGTTTAAAATACAAGATTGAGCCAATGGTCACCTTGTATCACTGGGATTTGCCACAAGCATTAGAAGAAGCCTACGGTGGTTGGGAAAGCCCACAAGCCATCGATGCCTATGTTAATTATGCAACGTATTTATTTAACGCCTACAAAGGAAAAGTTAAGTACTGGATTACGATTAATGAACAAAATATTTTTACAGGTTTTGGTTGGATGACAGCGATGCACCCACCAGGAAAATTCAATGATGAAAAAACGTATTATCAAGTTAATCATCATGTCTTCTTAGCACATGCCAAGGCCGTGCTAGCTTTTAAAGAAATTATGCCGGAAGGAAAAATTGGTGCAAGCTTTGCTTATAGCCCAAGTTATGCGATTGACAGTCGCCCTGAAAATGGAATGGCTAAATTAGACCATGATAATTTAAAGAGTTTTTGGTGGATGGATGTTTATGCCTATGGTCGTTATCCTAGAACAGCTTTGCGATATTTAGAAAAACAAGGTGTGGCGCCGACGATTACGGAAGAAGATTCTAAAACGTTACATGTGGCTGCTCAAAAAGTCGATTTTATGGGTGTCAATTATTACCAGACCGCAACAGTTGAATACAATCCGCTAGATGGTGTGACGCCATTTGGTGAAATGAATACAACAGGTAAAAAAGGGACCGGACAAGTAACTGGTGTACCGGGAGTCTATAAAAATCCAAGTAATCCTTATTTAGAGACAACCGATTGGGATTGGGTAATTGATCCATCTGGGTTACGTTTTGCTTGTAAAGAAATTACTAGTCGTTATGACTTACCAATCATTATTTCGGAAAATGGTCTAGGTGCATTCGATAAAAAAACTACAGACAACAAAATTCATGATGATTATCGAATTGCTTATTTAGCAGCTCATTTAAAAGAGTTGATTAAAGCTTCGGATGAAGGTTGTGAAATTTTGGGTTATTGTACGTGGTCATTTACGGACTTATTAAGTTGGTTAAATGGTTACCAAAAACGTTACGGCTTTATTTATGTTGACCGTGATGAAGAGGGCGGCACGCTTGATCGCTATAAGAAAGATAGTTATTATTGGTACAAAGAAGTGATAGAAACCAATGGCGCGAGCTTATCAGTAGAGTAATTTATCAAGTAAAAGAACCTACGCTATCGAATGGAAAACTTCGATAGCGTAGGTTCTTTGGATTTTAACGAATGTTGACAACTCGTGCACCAAAAGGCATTAAAGCTAGTCGTGCGAGTTTGAAAGATTGTTTGGCAAAAGGAATTCCAATAATCGTAATCGTTAACAAGAGCCCACTAACTAAATGACCAAGGGCTAGAGGCAGTCCACTAAAAATTAACCATAGAATATTGAGAATGAGAGATGCACCGGATGTATTGTCATAGACAATATCTTTACCAAACGGCCAAAAACTTAAAGAAGCAAGTTTGAAACATTGCATGCCAACGGGAATTCCAATAATAGTCATACACCAGAGTGCTCCTGCAATTGTCCAACTAAGGCCACCAATAAAACCACCAAATAAAAACCAAATGATATTTCCTAAGACGTGCATTAAAGATACCAACTTTCTTAAAAGGATTTAATTTTATCTTAAATTACTAATTGGAAAAAAAACAATAAAATAAGAACGAGCCATGATACATAAGTATATCATGGCTCGTTCTTGGGGGGATACAAAATAAGGAAATTTATAGATTACATTGCAATACCCATAAGGGGGCAAATCCAGTGAGTATTACAAATGAACTATCAAGATTAAGGTAATTTGATTACATTTTCAGTGTCTTTATCAAAGAATTGTGCTTTATTGATATTGAATGATAAATCAATCATTTCACCTGGGCTATGGAAGTCACGAGCATCTACTTTTGAGATAAACTCAGTTGTTCCAATTTTAGTGTAAAGCATTGTTTCTGCACCTAACAACTCAGATACAACAACTTCTGCGTGAACAGTTGATTCAGGAGAAGCGTCAAGAACGATTTGTTCTGTACGGATATCTTCTGGACGAATACCAAAGATTAATTCTTTACCTTCGTAACCTTTTTCAACTAAAACTTTGTTACGTCCTTCAGGAATACGTAAATTTAATCCGTGTCCATCAGAGATAACGCCGTTGTTTAAAGTAACGTTGAAGAAGTTCATCGCTGGTGATCCGATAAAGCCGGCAACGAATACGTTAACTGGTGAGTTATAAACTTCTTTTGGAGAACCGATTTGTTGTACGAAACCATCTTTCATGATAACGATACGGTCAGCCATTGTCATCGCTTCTGTTTGGTCATGCGTTACGTAGATTGTAGTTGTTTCTAAACGACGGTGTAATTTCGCAATTTCAGCACGCATCGCTACACGTAATTTCGCATCTAAGTTTGATAAAGGTTCATCCATTAGGAAGACTTTTGCGTCACGAACGATCGCACGTCCTAAGGCAACACGTTGACGTTGTCCACCAGATAAAGCAGCTGGTTTACGGTCTAATAATTCTGTTAAGCCTAAGATTTCAGCAGCGCTGTCTACACGCGTTTTAATTTCAGCCTTGTCGTATTTACGTAATTTTAAACCGAAAGCCATGTTATCGTATACAGTCATATGTGGGTATAAAGCGTAGTTCTGGAAAACCATCGCGATGTCACGATCTTTTGGAGCTACATCGTTGACTACACGTCCGCCGATTGATAATTCACCTTCACTGATATCTTCTAAACCAGCAATCATACGTAATGTTGTTGATTTACCACAACCTGAAGGTCCAACGAAAACGATAAATTCGCGATCTTGAATATCTAAGTTGAAGTCTGTTACTGAATAAAAATCGTTATTCTCATATTTTTTATGTATGTTTTTTAAGGCCATTTCTACCATGTCTAAATTCCTTCTTTCACTTAAATTATTTACACCCTTACTATAAATGAAAACGGTTTATTATATCAATGGAAAGGTGCACAAAAAATGATTCATTTCTTGTGCACCTTGTAAAAAGTATTATTTAAAAGTTAAAGTTAGTAAATAACAAAGAAAGAGGTCGTCCATTTTTTTTAAGTTACAATGAGTCAACTGTTGAAATTTATCTAATTTATACTGCAAAGTATTGCGATGCATAAATAAGTCTTTCGCAGTGGAACTGACATTTCCTTGGTTTTTCCAAAGGTTAGTAATGATATCGATTAAATCGTCTTCTTGAAACCATTGGTGGTATAAAGTTCGCATCAAATAGCTATCTTTAACCGCATTGAATGAAAAGAACGCGACACTTGAGGAAGCTAAATTATAAATCTTTTTTTCAATTGTATTTGCAAGTTGATGATGGAAAAGAGCTTCTTCTTCTTCCAAAAGACGAGTAAAGTCTTCTGTATGACCATAAAAAGAACCAACAAAAATCTTCGTATACAAATTAAAGTCACCGTCAAGTGCTAAAAAGACACCTTCAAGATCATCAATCATCAAAGCTTCTTCGTGATAAACTTCGACAAGTAGAGCATATGTGTCCGTCACAAAAAAGTAATCGACGAGGTGAGGTAAAATACTTTGTAATTCCGTATTCCAATTTTCAATTGTCGCACTATCTAACTGATTGAATTCGACTTGAATAATCCGATAAGCGCCTTCGTCAACAGGTGGTTTTTGGTGTTCAAACAAAACTGCGAACCAGGGATGATCTTTCATTTGTTTCCCTTGCTTACTGGGTGTTGTCAACGATTGTAAAAGTTGAAATTCAGTTTTCGAAAGATTGTTTTTAGGAATCCATAAAAATTTATGTTGATCAGAAAAAACGAAGTAATCACTATCATCCGTCGAGAAGGGATGTAGAGAAGCGTTGGGGTAAATTTTTTGAAGCGTTTCAATATTCATAGGTTTCTCCTTTATTTAGTATCTAACATAATTGTAACGAAAATTAGCCGCTAGTCAAAGGACTTTCGAAAAGATACCACATGATTTACTTAAAATTAAAAATAAAAAGTGTTGACAGAAGATAAAAGTTACTGTAAAGTATGAATCAACTTAATAAATAGACATCGAAAAGAACAGTAACTTTGTTGATTATGCTTAGAGAGTCTCCAAATGGTGGAAGGAGATCATAGGAATGAAGTGAAACACATCTTGGAGTCGATTTTTTGAAACAAGTAGGAGAATCCGGGTAAGCCCGTTATAGCTTCAGTCATTGTTTGATGACTTACGAAGGTTTATTTCTGCGAAGAGTAAACAAAAAAAGGTGGAACCACGTATTGAACGTCCTTTAGCTATCCGTAGCTAGAGGACTTTTTTGTTCTTCTTTTTTATAAACCAATCAATGACTGAATGAGACGATTTTTTGTGAGAAAAGTCGTGCATAAAAGGTGGAACCACGTTACTAGACGTCCTTTGGATTTATTTCCAGAGGGCTTTTTTTGTACATTTTTTAAAGGAGGAAATTATCAATGTCGTATTTAATCTCAGTCTTTCCCCAACTTTTAGAGGGAGCGGGCATTACTTTGCAATTATTTACTTTTACCTTAATCGGGTCGATCCCATTAGGCGTAATCTTCGCTTTTGCTTTATCCAATCGGATTTCAGTTTTACGCTGGTTAACCCAAGCTTATGTTTGGTTGATGCGGGGAACACCGCTACTACTACAATTGATTTTTGTTTTTTACGGTTTACCACTGGTCGGAATTGTCTTTGATCGTTTCGATGCTGCAATTTTTGCTTTTATATTAAACTATGCGGCTTACTTTGCGGAAATATTTCGTGGTGGGATTCAATCGATTCCTAGAGGACAATATGAAGCGGCTCAAGTCTTACGTTTGAAAAAAAGCCAAACGATTACGAAAATTATTATTCCCCAAGTTTTTAAAATTACTTTACCATCCGTTGGGAATGAGATTATTAGTTTAGTGAAAGATACCTCGTTAATTTACATTTTAGGTTTATCGGATGTGATGCGAATGGGGAAAATCGCCATGGAACGTGATGCAACGCTTTTACCACTGGCAGGTGTCGCGGTGATTTATCTTTGCTTAACCGGTATTTTTACAATTATTTTGAAAAAAGTTGAAACACACTATAACTATTATCGCTAGGAGGTAGACAAAATGTTACAAATTAGAGGTTTATCAAAGAAATTTGGAAAAAAACAAGTTATTGATCAATTAGATTTAGATATTCCAACAGGCAGTATTTTAAGTGTTGTCGGACCTTCTGGCGGTGGGAAAACGACTTTTCTACGCATCTTAGCCGGTCTAGAAAATGCCGATGAAGGGAGGTTCCTACTTGATGGACAAGCTTTTTCACCAGATTTATTAAAAGAAGATGAACAAGTGGTGGGTGTTGTTTTTCAAGATTTTCAATTATTCCCACATTTATCGGTTTTTGATAATATCACCTTGGCTCCGAAATTGGTTTTAAAAGAATCAAAAGAAAAATATACCGAAAAAGCCAAAGAGCTCGCAGAACAGTTAGGAATTTCAGAATTACTTGAAAGTTATCCGTATCAATTATCAGGTGGACAAAAACAAAGGGTAGCACTCGCTCGTGCGATGGCGATGGAACCCAAAGTTTTAGCTTATGATGAACCAACAAGTGCACTTGATCCAGCACTTAGACAACAAGTCGAAGAATTAATTTTAGGATTAAAAGAAGAGGATGTAACGCAAATTGTGGTAACCCACGATTTAGCTTTTGCAAAAAATATTGCGGATAACTTATTAGAAGTTGTACCGAATTAAGAGGATAAGAGGAGGAAAAAAAGATGAAAAAGAAAACAGGTTTATTATGGTTTGCAGCAATTGGGATGGTTACCTTAGCTGCTTGTGGTTCGGGTAAAGATGCAGGAAAAGCAGTACCAAGCGCAACGGAAAAAGATGAAGTGATTGTAGGACTTGATGATACGTTTGTACCGATGGGTTTCCGTGACGATAACGGGGACTTAACTGGATTTGACGTTGAGTTAGCGACAAAAGTATTTGAAACAGCGGATAAGAAAGTTAAATTTCAACCGATTGATTGGTCAATGAAAGAAACCGAATTATCAAATGGGACGATTGATATGATTTGGAATGGTTATACTATTACACCAGAGCGCGAGAAAAAAGTCTTATTTACAAATACTTACATGAAAAATTTACAAGTCTTAGTAACGGCTAAAGATAGCGGAATTACTGATTTTGCAGGTATGAAAGAGAAAAAATTAGGCGCGCAAGAAGGATCTTCCGGTTATACAACTTTTAACGATCAAACAGAAGTGTTAAAAGAATTGGTTGATGGACAAGATGCGACACTTTATGCAAGCTTTAATGAAGCATTTATTGATTTGGAAAATGGTCGAATTGATGGTTTGTTAATTGACCGTGTATATGCTGAATATTACTTAGCTAAAGCGGATAAGTTAGCGGATTACAATGTAATTGATAGCCCTTTTGAAGTAGAAGATTTTGCGGTTGGTGTTCGAAAAGACGATCAAGCTTTAGCAGATTTAATTAACGAAACACTGGTTAAATTACAAGCAGACGGCTCGTTTGCTGAAATTTCAATCAAATGGTTTGGTGAAGATGTAACACCTTAAGCATTAAAATAAATAGGAACGAAAAAGATGAAGCGATTCATCTTTTTTGTTTGCTTGAAATCTGTCATACTATAGAAAGAAAAGGAGTGTGGAAGATGAGTTGGAGAGAAAATCGAATCAAAGCTGCCGTCGAAGGTAACAATCCGATGGTAATTAAAGAATTAACTGGAGGCTATGCGGTTTTTGGCGATGCCCAGTTTTTACCAGGTTATTGTGTCTTATTACCAAAGCGTGAAGTTTTTTCGTTAAATGATTTAAGTTTAGCGGAACGACAAGCATTTTTAGTCGATATGAGTTTGTTGGGTGATGCGATTTTAGCTAGTACCGATGCGATACGAATCAATTATGATATCTTAGGTAATACCGATGCTTATTTACACGCCCACATTTTTCCACGTTATGGTTGGGAAGTTGAAGAACGTAGAAAAATGCCCGTTTGGTTATATGATAAATCAAATTGGTCCAATGAAGAGACAGCCTATGCAGAAGAAAAACATGGCGAATTACGTCAAGAAATAGCGTCTTACTTATCGAAGCAATCGAAATAATCAGAAAATAGAATTACTTTTAAAATACTGATTGCAAACTATTTTTAATCATATTATCGTTATCAATAGGAAGTGACTGCAGTCCTTTCAAAAGAATTTTTGAAGGGAAGTTTATTTAAATGAAACAAGAAATTGAAACGTTACCGATGCAAAAAGTAGTCTATATGAGAAATGTCGGTCCTTATGGTAGTAAAGAGAATTTTGAAATGATGATGACATTTAAGAAATGGATTAAAGATAATCATCTGGAGAACGATCTGAATGAATCCGGTATTTTAGGTATTCCATTAGATGATCCTCAAAATACACCGCCAGAAGCCTGGCGATATGATTTAGCGTTATTTGTATCAGGAGCATATGTATCGCACGGATTAGTACAAGAAAGGTTATATACTGGTGGAACATATGTCATCTTTGAAGTGCCACATACAACCGAGGCGGTCGAAACATTCTGGTTGACGATAGATAAAAAAATGAAAGAAAAACAACTAAAGTTACGCAAGAGTCCGATTATCGAACGATTTAAAACAACAATTGGGACAGAGCAAGTTTGTGAGTTTTTAGTTCCGATAGAAAAATACCTCCCAATTTAGCAGCCGAATAATAAAAAATAAAGAAAGATGAGGAAAACTTTTGTTCCCATCTTTTTTTTTGCTATAATGGAGAAGATGGAAAGAGGGATGAAATGGCACAGAAAAAACGTCCGGCAAAAAAACGGAAAACAAAAAAACAAAAACGCCAAGAAGAAAAATTAACGTTAATTAGTTTAGGCTTCTTATTTATTTTATTTGCCTTATTCGGCTTATTTCAATTAGGATTTTTAGGGAATTTAATCGCCAATGGCTTCCGAGTAATTGGAGGAAATACATATCCTATTTTAACAATCGCACTTGCATTTTACGGTGGAATTTTAATTATCCGCAATACGGAAGCAACGATGACCAATTATCGTCGTTTAATTGGTAGTTTACTAATTTACTTAGCACTTGTTAACTTTTTACATATTCAATTATTCCAAAAAATTCAAACAGAAGATTTATCTGTTTTAAGCACAACTTGGGGCTTATTACTAACAGATTTAAAAGCCAATCAAGTCACCCAAAATGTTGGTGGCGGGATGCTTGGTGGATTAATTTATCAAACCAGTTATTTCTTGGTTTCAAGAATTGGTAGTTATATCATTAGTGGTATTTTACTAGGAATCGGTGGCTTTTTATGTACGAATTTGAGTTTGCATGAATTACTAGATTTCTTAAGTGGGGTAAAAGAGCGTCTTGGCGGTTTTCTTGAAGAAAGTCCGGAAAAACAAGCGTTCAAAGCTGAAAAAAAAGAATTACGTCAAGCGCGTAAAGCTGAAAAACAAGCCGAAAAAGAGGCAAAGAAACAAGCAGAGCGTGAAGCTATCTTAGCTGAGATTCGCGAACAACAAGCTAATACCGTACGTCCGTCAACAGAAGAAGAACGTGAAGCCTTTGTTCAATCCGAAACAGTCGATAGTGAACCAGAACAATTAAGTTTTGTACCAATCGATACATTCCAAGCGTTAACCCAAGAACCTGAAGAAGAAGCGGTTAAGCAAACTGCAAAAAAAGCACCAAAAGCCACGGAAGAAGAAGTGGATGATCAAGAAGATTTAGATTTTGAAATTCCACAAGAAGTTGAAGACGAAGCCTATGAATTGCCACCAGCTAATTTATTACAGGCAGTCAAAGCAACTGACCAAAGTGGGGAATATAAAAAAATCGAACGCAATATTGGCGTCTTAGAACGAACGTTTGAAAGTTTTGGTGTCGATGCCAAAGTTGTCAAAGCCAGTTTAGGTCCATCGGTAACCAAATTTGAAATCCAACCAGCAATTGGCGTGAAAGTTAGTAAAATCGTTAGCCTAACCGATGATATTGCTTTAGCTTTAGCGGCGAAAGATTTACGAATGGAAGCCCCAATCCCAGGTAAATCGTTAATCGGGATTGAAGTACCAAACGATGCGGTGAGCACGGTTTCCTTTAGAGAAATGATTGAAAACAATCCTGCGACAGAGGATAATTTACTTGAAGTGCCTTTAGGTCGTGACATTTCAGGTCGTGTTCAAACAGCTGATTTAACCAAAATGCCACATTTACTTGTAGCAGGCTCCACTGGTAGTGGGAAGTCAGTTGCGATTAATGGCATTATTACAAGTATTTTAATGCGTGCTAAACCACATGAAGTGAAATTAATGATGGTCGATCCTAAAATGGTCGAATTAAATGTCTACAACGGCATCCCCCATTTATTAACACCGGTTGTGACCAATCCAAGAAAAGCAGCGCAAGCTTTACAAAAAGTCGTGAAAGAAATGGAAGAACGCTACGAAAAATTTGCGGCTGTCGGTGCTAGAAATATTACGGGCTACAATGATATGATCACTCGACGCAACAATGAAACGGGTGAGAAGAATCCGATTTTACCATTTATTGTCGTAATTGTAGATGAGTTGGCAGATTTGATGATGGTTGCTAGTAATGAAGTGGAAGATGCGATTATTCGTTTAGCACAAATGGCACGTGCCGCAGGGATTCATATGATTCTAGCGACACAACGACCAAGTGTAGATGTCATTACCGGGATAATTAAAGCCAACGTTCCGTCTAGAATGGCCTTTGCTGTTTCAAGTGGAACAGATTCAAGAACAATTATTGACGGCAATGGGGCAGAAAAATTATTAGGTCGCGGCGATATGCTCTTCTTACCAATGGGAGAAAACAAACCAATTCGTGTGCAAGGAGCCTTTATTTCAGATCAAGATGTTGAAGCGATTGTTTCTTTTGTAACGGACCAACAAGGGGCCAACTATGTGGAAGAAATGATGGTTACCGAAGAAGATATTAATCCAAACAGTCCAAATGTCGCGGAAGATCAAGATGAACTTTATGAACAAGCTAAAGAATTAGTGATTGAAATGCAAACGGCTAGCGTTTCATTATTACAACGACGCTTCCGTGTGGGATATAATCGTGCAGCGCGTTTAGTTGATCAATTAGAAGCGCAAGGAATTGTCGGACCATCAGAAGGAAGTAAGCCACGTAAGGTTTTAGTGGAAGCCTCTGTTGATGTCGATGATTTTCCATATGAGGAAATTGAATAATAAAGAATAAGAAGTGTGTCTGGTTTTTAGGAATCAGACACACTTTTTTTAGCTGAAAGTCTTTCGTGAAATAGATTGCAATTTCACAAAAAAACGGTTATAGTGAAACCGACTCTTTTTGAAATGAGGAAAAAAATGAAACCTTCAATTTATGGCTTAGAAAAAGCAACGTTAGAAGCATGGCTCGTCGAAAACGATGAAAAAAAATTTCGCGCCAATCAAGTATGGGAATGGCTTTATCAAAAACGTGTCATCTCATTTAGTGAAATGACCAACTTACCCAAAGATTTAATTCACAAGTTGTCTGAAGCATTTATTATCGACCCTTTAACGCAAGTGATTGTGCAAGAATCAAAAGACGGAACGGTTAAATACTTATTCCAATTACCAGATAAAAATATGATTGAAACAGTGTTGATGCGTCAAGAATACGGTATGTCTGTTTGCGTAACGACTCAAGTCGGCTGTAATATTGGCTGTACATTTTGTGCCAGTGGCTTACTGAAAAAAACACGTGACTTAACAGCCGGTGAAATTGTGGCACAAATCTTAGCAGTTCAACGCTACTTTGATAACCAAAACCAAGGCGATCGCGTTTCACATATTGTAGTGATGGGAATTGGTGAGCCGTTTGACAATTATGACAACTTAATGACGTTCTTACACGTTGTTAATGATGGGACAGGTTTGGCAATCGGAGCGCGTCATATTACCGTTTCGACAAGTGGTTTGGCACATAAAATTAAAGAATTTGCCGAAAATGGCTTACAAGTCAATTTAGCGATTTCTTTACATGCACCAAATAATGACGTTCGTACGTCGATTATGCGAATTAATCGGAACTTCCCATTAGAAAAATTGATGTTGGCAGTCGATTACTATTTAGAAAAAACCAATCGCCGCATCACCTTTGAGTATATTATGCTAAGTCATGTTAACGATCGTGAAGAACATGCCGAACAGTTAGCGGCTTTACTGAAAGATAAGAAGAAACTGACATACGTCAATTTAATCCCTTACAATAAAGTCAGTGAGCACGATCAGTACTCACGTAGTAGTAAGGCCGATGTTTTAGCCTTTTATAATGTCTTGAAAAAACATGGAGTGAATGCGGTAATCCGTAAAGAATTTGGAACCGACATTGATGCTGCGTGTGGTCAATTACGTAGTAAACAAATTAAAAAAGAAAAAGTAACTTCTTAATCATTGAGAACAATTTGAGTTAAAAAACTTGAATTGTTCTTTTTTTTTCGATTTATTTGCATTATCGTTGTTATTTTTCTATGATAGGTAGTATCTTTTAAAAAGTCTGTTAATTCAGATAATTTAAAAAAGGAAGAGGAGGAGCGGATGAAAGAATTAAAAGGTTATCGGTTTCGGATTTATCCAGATGAAATCCAAAGAAAATTTTTTATCGAAACATTTGGTTGTGTACGATTTACTTACAATCAATTATTAATGCGTCGACAAGAGCCCGGCATGGAAAAGGCAACGCCGGCTCAATTAAAGCAAGAACATCCATTTTTGAAAGAAACGGATAGTTTAGCTTTAGCCAATGCGCAGCGTAATCTGGAACGCGCCTTTCGAAATTACTATAACGGTCGGGCTGGTTACCCAAAGTTAAAAAGTAAGAAAAATAGTTGGCAGTCGTACACGACAAACAATCAAAAAGGAACGGTTCAGTTAGCAGATAATTACTTAAAATTGCCGAAGCTAAAAGAGTTAGTCGTGGTTGACCAACATCGTGAAGTCAAAGGCGAGATTAAGTCGGCCACAATCTCAGCAAAACATAGTCAAGAATTTTATGTTTCATTATTATGCTTAGAAGAAATACCGCCATTAAAAAAGACCGGGGAAGTAGTCAAGTTGACATTTAATCCCCACGAATTAATTTCAATGAATCAAAAATTAGTCCTGCCTGATTTTTGTCAAAAGAAGATTGATCAAAAAATTGTTCAAGCAGAACGAAAACTGGCTTGTCGTAAAAAGGCCGCTCGAATAAAAAAAGTTCATTTAAAAGATGCAAAAAACTATCAAAAACAAAAAAGAGTGGTCGAGCAACTTCATACAACAAAAGCTAATCAAACAAAAAATTATTTAGAACAAGTTAGCTTCTTACTCGTCAAAAATTTTGATAAAATTAAAATTCAAAATAAGTATTTGAATAAAGAAAAAGAAAATCGTACTACAACCTTTCAGTTGAAAGATTGGAATCAGTTTCTAACAAAGATCAAATATAAAACGCAGTGGTATGATAAAGAATTGATATAACGAAAATAAAACGAGCAGCCCTTTTTAAAAAGAAGGGCTGCTCGTTTTTATGTATTTAAATAGAGTTTTAAAGCGCTTCATTTATAGCCTCTTATTAAAACGGTATAAAATAAACAGGAGCTGCGGAGATAAGTTGTCACTAGAATAAAATCAAAAAACGATTTTTTCTAATGCCCGCTTATCTCTTGCTCCTGAACGTTTGTTTTATAGCCTCTTATTGAAACGGTATAAAATAAACAGGAGCTGCGGAGATAAGTTGTCACTAGAATAAAATCAAAAAACGATTTTTTCTAATGCCCGCTTATCTCTTGCTCCTGAACGTTTGTTTTATAGCCTCTTATTGAAACGGCATAATTGAAGCTGTGACTCGGTGATAGGCTAGAACCTTTTTGAAAGTAAAGAGCACTTTCAAACGTTTCTTTGCTTATCACTCGCATCTGAGCACTCCAAAGCAACAACTCTTATTCTTCTACAAAGATTTCTGGTTTCAGTCGGTAGACTTTGGATGGGCGACCAATGCCGGTTGAGCGTTCACCGACTTCTTCCAAAAATTTAAGTAACGATTTCTTAAAATTTGAATGGTCGATTTCTCGAAAATTCACACCAAGAAACTTTGCAAAAACTTTACGGGCCTCGGTAATGGTAAAGTCCTCGCCAAGGACTTGTAAAACTTGAGGTTGGTTTTCCATTTTATTTGAAATACGCTTAAAAGCTTTCAAAATAATATCGCTATGGTCAAAAGCTAAGCTATCTTGACTCAATGCTTTACCGGTTGCTAGATCGAGAGAAATTTCAATATCGTCATTGGTTAAAAAGAGACGTTCATTTCTGCGCTCAAGCGAGAACCAACGCACTTGACTGGCATCATCTCCAGCTTCGAGGGGTTCTTCGCCGATAAAAGCTAAGTAGCTAACCGTTACTACCCAACCGCGAGGGTCACGATTTGGTGTGCTAAAAGTATGTAACTGTTCAATATTTTGAGCAGAAATATTGACGCTTGTTTCTTCCTTGGTTTCTCGAATCACACATTCACCTGTCGATTCATTTGGATGAACGAAGCCTCCAGGTAGTGCCCAAGAATTACGAAAGGGGTTGGTTTTACGTTGAACGAGCAGGACTTTTAACTGATCAAATTCTTTGTTGTAGCACATCAGAACCATATCAACAGTTACAGATGGTTTTTCAAATTCGGGCTGTGATTGTGTTTTATACCAAGCGAGAAATTCACTTTCACTTGCTTCTTGCTCATAGTACTGTTTTTCTTGATCCTTTGAAGTGAATCTCATATTCGAGCCTCCTTATTTAGATAGGTTTGTATATTTATTTTATCATGCTTCTTTTTTCTGACAAGTTAAAAAGACAGAAAGCGAATCTTTTGTCTTTTAAAAGAATCTTAGCGAAAAATAAAACGATATTTAAAAAATATGTTATACTAGCAAAGAATGAATTTAGAAGCAAAACAAGGAGGATAACAAATTCATGGCTGAAAAAGAAACATTTTATATTACGACGCCAATCTATTATCCAAGTGGTAAATTACATATTGGAAATTCCTATACAACAATTGCATGTGATGCGATGGCGCGTTATAAGCGTTTGATGGGATTTGATGTGTTTTACTTAACAGGTGTTGATGAGCACGGACAAAAAATTGAAAAAAAAGCAGATGAACTCGGCGTAAAACCACAAGAATATGTGGATCACATGGTTGCTGACATTAAAAAATTATGGCACACATTAGACATTAGCTACGATAAGTTTATTCGTACAACGGATGACATGCATAAACAAGCCGTTCAAAAAATCTTCCAACGTTTATTAGATCAAGGAGATATTTTTCTAGGTGAATATGAAGGTTGGTATTCTGTTTCGGATGAGGAATTTTTCACTGAAACACAATTAGCAGAAGTATATCGTGACGAAGATGGAAAAGTCATTGGTGGGAAAGCACCAAGTGGCCATGAAGTCGAATTAGTTAAAGAAGAATCGTACTTCTTCAAAATGAGTAAATACGCAGACCGTTTACTAGAATATTATGAAACGCACCCGGAATTTATTCAACCCGAATCACGTAAGAATGAAATGATCAATAACTTTATTAAACCAGGTTTAGAAGATTTAGCTGTTTCTCGTACAACGTTTTCTTGGGGTGTACCCATTACAGCAAACCCTGAACACGTGGTGTACGTCTGGATTGACGCCTTATCAAACTACATTACCGCTTTGGGCTATGGTTCAGAGGATGATTCATTGTTCCAAAAATATTGGCCAGCAGATGTTCATATGGTTGGAAAAGAAATCGTACGTTTCCACACGATTTATTGGCCAATTATGTTAATGGCACTTGATATTCCCTTACCGAAAAAGATTTTTGGTCACGGCTGGTTAATGATGAAAGACGGAAAAATGTCTAAATCAAAAGGCAACGTTGTTTATCCAGAAATGTTAGTAGAGCGTTATGGATTAGATGCTCTACGTTACTATTTATTACGCGCAGTACCATTTGGTAGTGACGGTGTCTTTACTCCAGAAGACTTTGTTTCTCGTGTAAATTATGATTTGGCCAATGACTTAGGGAACTTATTGAACCGCACCATTGCGATGATTAACAAGTATTGTGATGGCGTCGTACCAAATTACGCTTCAAAAGTAACCGAATTTGATCGTGAGCTATCAACAACTGCAGCTAACGTAATCGGTCGTTACCACCAAGCGATGGATAAAATGGAATTCAACACGGCTTTATCTGAAATTTGGACATTGGTTTCTCGTGCGAATAAATACATTGATGAGACAGCGCCTTGGGTATTAGCCAAAGATGAAGAGAAAAAATCAGAGCTAGACAGTGTAATGGTTCATTTAGCTGAAACATTACGAATCTCAGCAATTCTTTTACAACCAATCATGACTCAAACACCAGGTAAAATTTTTGAACAACTAGGATTGAATGCTGAAGAAATGCATCTGAAAGATTTGCGTTTTGGTGAATTCCCTGAAGAAACAAAGGTTGTAGCAAAAGGGACACCAGTCTTCCCACGTTTGGAGATTGAAACAGAAGCAACTTATATTCGTAATAAGATGGCAGAAGGTGGTACCAATCCATCGGAAACGATTAAGTGGGATCCAGAAGAAACAGAATTTGCCTCTGTTAAAGACAAAGAAATTAAATTCGAAGACTTTGATAAAGTGGAATTAAAAGTCGCAGAAGTGATTGATTGCCAAAAAGTCAAAGGTGCCGACAAGCTATTACAGTTTCGTTTAGCAGCTGGCGACAATCAAGACCGTCAGATTTTATCAGGAATCGCTGAATTTTATGCAGACCCAAGTGCCTTAATTGGGAAAAAAGTCGTAATTGTTGCGAACTTAAAACCACGTAAAATGCGTGGCTTAATTAGTCAAGGAATGATTTTATCAGCTGAAAATGAAGCAGGCGAATTAAAAATTGTAGAAGCACCCGCAGGCATGCCGAACGGTTCAATTATCGCTTAATTTTGTTGAATCGTACTATTACTAACATTGAAATAAAATCTTAATTAATTGTAGAAAGAGCAAGAAGTGAGGAATCTCGCTTCTTGTTTTTTTATGCTGTACTAGAAGCTTCAACTGTTCAATTAACTGAAGATAGGCTACAATTTAGGTATTAAGGAAAAAGGGGGGAAATCATGGAAGTGCATCTCAGTTTGAATGAAATTGTCATTCGTTTAGTCATGGCTTTAGCAATGGGAGGAGTGATTGGAACTGAAAGAGAGTATAAAAATCGACCGGCTGGGTTAAGAACACATATGCTTGTCTGCCTAGGGGCTACGATTATTGCATTAACCCAAGTTGAAATTGCCGCTGAAAGCTTGCAACAAGCTAGAGAGTTTCCAGAACTGCTCTCAGCGATTCGTTCAGATCAAACACGTTTGATTGCACAAATTGTTAGCGGTGTTGGTTTCTTAGGAGCAGGGACAATCATTGTTTCCAATCGTTCAATCAAAGGATTAACGACAGCTGCCTCTATTTGGACCGTTGCTGGACTAGGAATTGCGATTGGTATGGGGTATTATCTAGTTGCCATTTGTAGCTTTGTAGGAATAATCTTATCTCTCACTGTTATTAATCGAGTAATCCGTGTGAATACGTTGAAAAAAATGGAAATTCGTTATGTTCATCGCTCTGAAACGAAAGAATTCATTTTAAATTACTTTCACGAAAATGGCATTAAGGTGGAAACCTTGGATTTTGATGTAGAATTTTTTGAAGATCATCGAGTTTATTCAAACGTTTACACTGTTGATTTGCCAAGAAAAATGACTTACTCCCAAGTAATGGAGGATTTGTCGAGATACAAAAATATTACAAAAATTCGAATTGTGGATATTTAGTTTTATGAAAATAAAGTAAAAATACTGTCAAAAGCTAGAGACTTCTTGTATAATAGATTTTGTAATTATTTGTTCATAGGGGAGTAACTGGCAGCATACAATAGGCTGTGACAACATCACCAACCGAAATTACTGATTTCTGGTGTTGTCTTAATTAGTGAGACTTATGTATGTGTGACGCATACACAAGTCTATTTTTTTTATGTCTAAGAAATAGGCTTGTGGGAAAACATTTTAAGGAGGAAAAAAATGTCAGACGAACAAGCAAAGAAACAACAGCTGAGTCAAGCGTTCCATACTCAGACGGAAGAAGAAGTATTAAGTAATCTTAATACGACGCCAAAAGGTTTAACAGAAGCAGAGGCGGAAAAACGCCTAGCGGAATATGGTTCAAATGAACTCGATGAAGGTAAAAAATCAACAATGCTTCAAAAACTGCTAGCGCAATTTAAAGATATGATGATTATCGTCTTATTAATTGCCGCAGCGATTTCAGCATTAGTACCAAACGCTGAAGGCCACCGTGAGTGGGTTGACGCGATTATTATCTTAGCCGTAGTTGTAATTAACGCGATTATGGGTGTGATTCAAGAAAATAAAGCCGAACAAGCAATTGAAGCGTTAAAAGAAATGTCAACGCCGGATGCTCACGTATTACGTGACGGGCATAACATTACAATTAACAGCCATAATTTAGTTCCAGGAGATGTCGTATTGTTAGAAGCAGGAGATATCGTCCCAGCTGATATGCGTTTATTTGAAAGTAGCTCTTTAAAAATTGAAGAGGCTGCTTTAACAGGCGAATCTGTTCCAACAGAAAAAGAAGTTGTCGTTTTAGAAGACAGCGAAGTTGGAATAGGCGACCGTATTAACATGGCATTTTCAAACAGCAATGTTACTTATGGTCGTGGTAAAGGGGTTGTTGTTCATACAGGTATGAATACGGAAGTGGGTAAGATTGCGAACATGTTGGCGAATGCTGACGAAACAGAAACACCGTTGAAACGCAACTTAAACCAACTGGGTAAATTCTTAACTTTTGCCATTTTAATTGTTGCTGTAATTATGTTCTTCGTTGGAACACTGTTACGTGATCAAGGTTGGGTAGAGATGCTCTTAACGTCGATTTCACTGGCAGTTGCAGCGATCCCAGAAGGCTTACCAGCGATTGTTACGATTATTTTAGCGATTGGTACGCAAGTAATGGCCAAACGTAACTCAATGATTCGTAAATTACCAGCAGTTGAAACTTTAGGTGCAACAGATATTATTGCATCAGATAAAACAGGTACATTAACATTAAACCAAATGACTGTTGAAAAATTATACGTTGATCGTCATGAATACGACGCTCAAGGTGAAGTACCAGCAGATAGCCTAGCAGTTAAAATTATGAATTATGCCAACGATTCTCGTTTTGATAAAGAAGGAAAAGTTGTCGGAGATCCAACCGAAACAGCGTTAATTCAATTTGGTTTAGATTTAGGTTTTGACGTTCGTGTTGAAGTTGAAAAAGAACCACGCGTGGCAGACTTACCATTTGACTCTGAACGTAAATTAATGAGTACCATTCATAAATTAGCTGATGGTCGCTTCTTTGTAGCAGTAAAAGGTGCACCAGACGTATTATTAAATCGTGTCAATACATTAAATGTTAATGGTGATATTTTACCAATGACAGATGAAGAGAAACAAACAATCTTAACAGCCAATACAAATATGGCAAAACAAGCATTACGTGTTTTAGGTACAGCGTATAAATTTATCGATAGCGTTCCAGAAGATTTAGATTCTGAGCATATTGAAAATGATTTAATCTTTGCTGGTTTAATTGGAATGATTGATCCAGAGCGCCCAGAAGCTGCAGGTGCGGTAAAAGTTGCTAAAGATGCAGGCATTCGTCCAATTATGATCACAGGTGACCATAGAGATACTGCTGAAGCAATTGCTGGTCGTTTAGGAATCATCCAACCAGGTGATGATTCAGCTGTTTTAACAGGTGCAGAATTAAACTTAATGTCAGAAGAAGAATTTGCTTCAAAAATTACAAATTACTCTGTATATGCCCGTGTTTCTCCAGAGCATAAAGTAAGAATCGTTAAAGCATGGCAACAAGCTGGTAAAGTAGTTGCGATGACTGGTGATGGTGTTAACGATGCGCCTTCATTAAAACAAGCCGATATTGGTATCGGAATGGGTATTACTGGAACAGAAGTATCAAAAGGTGCCTCTGATATGGTCTTAGCCGATGATAACTTTGCAACAATTGTTGTCGCAGTTGAAGAAGGACGTAAAGTCTTCTCAAACATCCAAAAAGCAATCCAATACTTAATGGCTGCCAACTTGGGTGAAGTATTAACATTATTCATCATGACTTTAATGGGTTGGGATATTTTATTACCAATTCACTTACTATGGATTAACTTAGTAACCGATACATTCCCAGCGATTGCATTAGGAATGGAACCTGCTGAAGGTAACTTAATGGCTCGTAAACCTCGTGGAAAGAACTCAAACTTCTTCTCAGGTGGCGTAATGAGCAGTATTATCTACCAAGGTATTTTAGAAGCAGCAACGGTCTTATTCGTTTATTGGTCAGCAATTAAATGGCCAGTACACACAGCTTTAAATGTCAATGGTTTAGATGCAACACAATTGTATGATTTACAACACGCGGATGCTTTAACAATGGCCTTCGTAACATTAGGTTTAATGCAATTGTTCCACGCATTCAACGTAAAATCGGTTCACCAATCATTGTTTAAAGTTGGAGCGTTCAGAAATAAAACGTTTAATGGCGCAATCTTGTTATCATTTGTCTTAATGATGGGTATTGTTGTCATTCCAGGATTAAATGATATCTTCAAAGTAACACCACTTGATCGATCACAATGGTTAATCGTTGTTGGAGCATCATTTGCGATTATTCCAATTGTCGAAGTTGTGAAATTCATCCAACGTCGTATGGGTAAGATTTAATTGATTTGAAAAATCAAAAAAACTGTCCGGAAGTAATTTCGGACAGTTTTTTTGTGCTTTTCTATTTGAGTAAAACAAGGTAAAATATAAACTATCAACAAAAGAAAGTAGGGAATGCGTGTGAGACCAAATCTTGGTTTTTATATCCAAAATATTAATAAAATTGTACAAGACACAGAGGAAATTGGCGAAGGCCTAAATCCTAAATATGAAGAAGTTCGCCAAGCAATTGATAACGATACATTAAGTGAACTTTCAGCTGAAAAACTAACAGCAATAATCGAAAGCTTTGAAAAAGGCACAGCTAAGTATCAAGCAATGCTGGAGCAAATTAATAAACTACGTCCACCAGCACAAGTACTTGGTGTCCACAAAAAATTTGAACGTTCATACACAAACTATGTTAAAGGTTGTCAATCAATGATCGATAGCCTGAAGAATGGAGAAGTCGATGTTGAAGCTTTTAATGCAGCAGAAGCCGTTCAAGACGAAGCAACAGATGGTATTTCATTCTCAATTCAACGTATGACAAGCACTTTATTAAAAAGATAAGTACAAATGAAGAATAAAACAAGAAATATCTAATAAAACTATTAGCTATTTTTTATGTAAAAGTTGACGATCTCGTTTATACTAAGTGTATAACCAACAATAACCTTTTTATTTTTCATTTACTCCTAACCAGAGTAAACTCCTTTTATCACTCGGCCTAACCAATCGAGTGATTTTTTTGTATTTATATTGATATATCAATGTTTATAAGTGGTGGGCGATAGCTTTGGAAGAGTATTTCTTTCGAGTTATCGCCTATTTTTTGTGTCTTAAAAATGAAAGGTCCGTCCATTGCTTTAAAATCCAACAAAGCTTGCGAATTTTGCGGCTATTTTTTCCTTTTCTTCAGGCATAACATGGGAGTAAAGCTCTAATGTGGTTGTTTTTATTTTAAATCCTTGTCGTTTACGATAGACGATACACGTTGTTTTTAGTTTGCGGATTATGGCCAACATAGACATTAAACATATAAGCGGAAGAACCATCTTTTTTAGTATATTTTTTAATTGTAATTGATTTCTCCGTTGTACCACCACCGCCAAGTGTTAAGTATCTAAGAAAATTTTGCATCATACCTTTTAATTTAGTAATATAGATATAGTAAAACAGGACTATGATTTCATAGACTTTGTTTTGGTGCTAACACGCTTGCTGTCTGCCAGGATAGGGAAGCGTGTTTTTTGTTCTACTGCTGCAAGTTAATTAATTCAGTTTCAGTGCCCCAAAATCCAGTTGCGACTTGCAATTGCTTTGTTGTTGAGTCGATTACTGCATCTGATACATCGAAAATGACTTTACCAGACATAGTTAAATCTGGGTTAATTGATTCTAAGAAAAAAGAGCTATCATCATTCGCATAAATTGCGGCCATAGCATCTGATTTATACTCTTTACCATCATTTTTGAGAACAAAGAAGTCATCACTTACAGAAAGAGCTTCAGAACCGTTATTTGTGACTGAAATACTTACGATTAGATAAGTTCCTTTTGAATTTTGTCCATATTCACCGCCGACATTAGTAGCTGTTTCAATGCCATTTACGACATACATAACGTCTCCTACATTTACTTCATCAGAAATATTATATGCTTTAACTTCTTCGGCTGGCTGTTCTTCTTTTTTTGATTCTTTTGTTTCTGGTTTATCTTCTGATTTAGATTCGGCTTGAGAAGACTGATCTACTTTTTCCCCACCGTTAACAGGCTCTTCTTCACCACCTAAAGCACCACTAATACCTGCAACTACAATTACTGCGAGAATCCAAAACCAAACACGTTTATAAATTGGCTTTTTCTCCTTCATTGTGTAAGTTTTACCATCTTCCCCAATAACTTTCTTTTTCGCCATTCTCTTTTACCCCGTTTCTGATATAATAGTTTTAAGGTCTCTCTGTTTTAGGTAATGGTGAGTATCAAGCTAAGTAATGCCGCAAACATTGCTTAGCTTATTTTTTCGAAAATTTTAACACTTTCATAATAAAAGACGAAATTTTTATCTTTGTAGAAATAGTGGGTTCCATATGTAGAAAGGTAATGACTTAATGCGTTTTTGAATAATTCAACCGAGATATCCAAGTATTCAGCACACTCAAAGGCTGTTGATAATTTATTCTCACAACATTCGATTAAATCATCAAGTGTTACAATCATTTCGATTGGGTATTTTCTGGCGTCTAATTCTTGCTTTCGACTTTCGGTATTGTTGTAATTAATAATTATGCCGCTGCTCGTTTTTAAAATGACCATATTCTTCTGATAAAATTTCTCTTTTACGATTTGATGGAAGAGGAAAGTCAATGAAAATCATTCCATTATAATCGTTAATTCTAAACCACGTTCTTTAAGCGGTAGTTCGATGACTGGTAACTCGCCCATGAATTTTGATAAGAGAAGCTCATAGTTATTTATCATTTCACTTACTTATCATGTTTTCGGAAATAATCGTATCGTGCTTTATCTAAGTAAGCTTCTAGTCCATCATTTTGACCATTGGTAAATTCTTTGACAGAATCCACTAAATGGGCCGCTAAAATATTATCATTACTATGTCAGATCGTTTAAATTCAACAATATTATTTTATTCCTCTAATTGTTTTTCAGCAAAGTCAATTATTTTTAATTGGCGAAGAGAGTCTAATTGATTATTATAGGTAGAAAGTATATCACTAGTTTTTTCCCTAGGAACATCTAGCTCCATTAACCATGTTTCATCAACATTTAAAACTCTTGTAATAATAAATACCTTATCTGGTTTAGCTTAGTATTTTCTTGATAACCAATAGCTGATTGATGATTTTCCAATACCTGATAATTTTGAAAGATTAGTGGCTTTCATGCTTCGTGCTTCAAGCCCCTGTTTCAATGGAGTTTGAGAAGTTGTTAATATTTTCTAATTCTATTTAATTTAAATTATATAATGTATTTTAAAAAATACAATACAAAAAAAGGGTATAACTTAAAATGTTTAAGAAAACTCAAAAATATAATTGATAAATATAAATTACGATGTTAACCTTTGCTTGAAAAGGAATTCGTATGACCATATCAAGGTGATTAATTAAAATACGCAGAGAAAAAGAGTTTTTTATTTTTCATTTACTCCTAACCAGAGTAAACTCCTTTTATCACTCGGCCTAACCAATCGAGTGATTTTTTTGTACCCTTTTTTGGTAAATCATGATAGACTAAATCTAGAATATAAAAAGTGAGGGATCTTGGAATTGAAAAATTAACCCATTTATTGAAGCTGCATTCAGACAACTTTTTTGGTAAGACCAAGGAAGAAGTGTGCAGATTTTTAGGATAGGAATGTTTTCGCCAAGGGAGTAATCTTTTTATTTGGCGACGTAAACAAACCTTTTCCTGAAAATAGGAGAAGGTTTTTTCTTTCTAAAAATAGAAAGAGTCAGGAGGCTATATGTCGACAATACGCATTAAAAATTTAACTTACGGTTTTGATTTACAAAGCACCCTATTATTTGAGAACGCCGATTTAACGATTCAAACATCGTGGAAGCTAGGGTTAGTCGGTCGCAATGGACGTGGAAAAACGACGTTGCTGAATTTAATTCAAGGAAAATTACCCTATACAGGAAACATCGAACATCAGACGAATTTCTTATATTTCCCACAAGAAGTTAAAGATGAGACACTGCTAACGTATCAAATTCTTGAAGGTTTTGATGAAACAGAGTACTGGAAGTTGGAACGGGAATTGAATTTACTGGCAGTGAATCCAGAAGTATTATGGTTACCGTTTGAACAGTTGTCTGGCGGGGAACAAACGAAAGTGCTCTTAGCCATTTTATTTGCGCAAGATGAGGGATTTCCTTTAATTGATGAGCCGACAAATCATTTGGATTTAGCTGCAAGAAAATTAGTGGCACATTATTTAAAGAGTAAGAAGCAAGGGTTTATTTTAGTCAGTCATGATCGACAATTAGTTGATGATGTCGTTGATCATATTTTATCGATTGAACGCAATCAATTAGTGTTACATCAAGGGAACTATTCGCTATATGAAGCGGAGAAAAAACAGCGAGATGCAACGGAATTGGCTAATAATACGAAGTTGAAGCGTGAAATAAATCGTTTGAGTAAGACAGCTGATGAAAAAGCCCAATGGTCGGGTTCACGTGAAAAAGATAAGTATGGCGATCCTCATAAAAAAGGTAGTGGGGGAATTGGCGATACTGGAGCGATTGGTGCGCGCGCTGCTCGTGTGATGAAGCGTAGTAAAGCAATTATACATCGGATGGAAGACCAAATTTCTGAAAAAGAAAAATTGCTTAAAAACTTGGAAAAAGTGGACCCTTTGACGATTCATGTTAAATCAACGTATAAAAAACAGTGGATTAAAGCAGAGAATCTTCAACTATTTTACGGGGACCGTGCGTTATTTGCGCCGATTTCTTTTGAATTAAACAAAGGGGATCGACTAGCCATTACGGGAGCGAATGGGTCAGGGAAAACATCATTGATTGATTTCTTGTTGGGTAATTTTCAAGGCGAAGTAAAAGGAGAGGTAACGATTGCTCGCAATTGGACGTTAAGTCTCGTTCGTCAAGATTTTAAAGACAATACAGGAACGCTTGCGGAATTTTCGGAAAAACGACAGATTCGTGAAGAAGAACTATTGAATCATATACGTAAACTAGGGGTTGAACGTAGTGTCTTCCTAAATAAAATTGAGCAGATGAGTCAAGGGCAACAAAAACGGGTGGAAATCGCTAAGGCAATGCTGACGCCTGCAGATATTTTCATTTGGGATGAGCCATTAAATTATTTAGATATATTGAATCATCAACAACTACAGCAAGCCATTTTAAAGGCCAACCCCACTATGATCATTGTTGATCATGATCAATATTTTTTATCAAAAGTTGCGACAAAAACAATTGAACTTCGGGATTAAATGATAATTAATAATTGTTGTAAATCGATGCTATGAGAACAAAAAAGAGGCTGACCCAAAAGTCTCTTGAATAAATTAAAAGGAAGAAAATCTTTTTTCGATTTTCTTCCTT